>JASKZW010000035.1 GCA_030147425.1 Tissierellales bacterium | reverse complement strand
ACAGTTGCACAAGAACCTAGATTAATATTTTGATTTAAACGATTATAGAAAACTCCTGAAATTAAAGTCTTCTCCTCATCTAAAACAGCTTCTCTTTCAATTATAGAAGCTAAGGTCACAATATCATTCATGTTCATATTAATACCTTGAATATTACCCTCATAGTCTTTAATATTAGCCATATAAACTTTTTCAAACTCTTTTAAAAGTTTTAACACTGCTTCTTCTTCACTAACATTAGGCTTAAACTCATAGGTACAAGGATATAGGTAACCTTCTAAGGATTGTCCATCCTCTAATTCTTTTAAAAATTCTACTTGATCCTCAAAATATTCCTTATCAGAAGTTATTTCCTCTAATTTATCCTTAGATAAATTTAATTCTGTACTCAATTTTTCTATAATTTCCTTTAGCTCAAAGCCTTCTGGGATTGTTACAGTTTTTAAATTCTCATCCTTCCCACCTTGCTGTAGAGCCTCTATCAGTTCAATTGATGTCATATTACTTGATAGATTATATATGCCGGCCTTTAAATCATCTATTTTATTTAATTTTAAATAGATTTCCAAGCACTTATCATTCTTTAATAAATTATTATTATCTAAAATTTTAACTACCTTTTTACCACTAGATCCTGGTGGTATTGTCACTTCTACAACTTCCTCTGTCACAGGATCCTTTGCCTCTAAGCCCTTAGAATAGAAGAAAAAAATCCCCATACTTACTAAGGATAGTCCTAGTAGAAATATTAATAACTTTTTCATTTAGACACCTTCTTTGTATTTTATAAGTCTTTATTTTTTAAAGCTTTTAAATATATACTTAAAACTATATTTCCGAAAACTAAAACAGAAACTGCCTCTCCTGCCATAATTAAAGCAGCTGTTATCTTGTATGGTGCATTAGTAAAGTATGAAACCCAAATAGAAACTATAAGTCCATTTAATATTATAGGTGGTAAGGAGCCAGTCCATCTTGATTTACTTTTACTAGTAAGATAAGCTGCAAGCAAGGTAACCAAACTTCCTCCAACTATATCTGCTAGTCCAAACATTGAAAATGATGATAGTAGTAAATTTGAAATCAAGCAACCTACAAAAAGTCCTGGTACAGCTGCTGGCTCTACTAAAGGAAGTAGGGTTAAGCTTTCTGATAATCTCAATTGAACCTGACCAAAAGCTAAGCTTCCCATTGGTATTTGTATTAAAATTAAAACTACATATACTGCTGCTATTAATCCTGCCTTAACTATGTATTTTGTATTAAGTTTATTTTCTTTCAAAATAATCCCTCCTAAATTAAGTCTTCATTTATTATTTTATTTATATCATTAAGTATTATTGAAATTTTATATTCAGCCTGGATATAGGCAGAAATTGTAGGATTAGACATAAGAGTTTCTTCTAATTTTTCCATAGCTTTTAATTCTTCTTGAGAAATTTCCTCGTTTTCTAAAGTCTTTATTTGGTAGTTTAAAGCCTTTTCCCTAAAATCATCTAGTATTTCCTTATTCTTCTCATCTTCTTTAATCCTATCCATATTTTCTTTAAAGTCCTTATATTCATCTGAATTTTTTATCTCCCTTGCTAATTCATGGGCTAGGTCATAAATTCTTTGATTCATATCTATCCCCCTTTCAAGTCAATATTATTTTACTTTAATAAATAACATAAATCAAGCCTTAGACTTAACTAAGGCTTGTAATCTATACCTCCATTATAATTGGAAGTATCATTGGATTTCTCTTTATTTTTCCATATATAAAACTTCTCAAGCCGTCTCTTATATTAAATTTAAGAGTTGCCCAATCAGTTATATTGTTATCTTCACACTTAGCAAGAACATCCCTCGCTACATCCCTTGCTTCTTCCATTAAGTCTTCTGATTCTCTTACATATACAAATCCTCTAGAAATAATATCTGGACCTGCCATAACCTTTCCACTTTCCTTGCTCATAGTAACTACCACTATAATAAGTCCATCTTCTGAAAGGTGTTTTCTATCTCTTAATACTATATTTCCTACATCTCCTATACCTAATCCATCAACTAAAACATTACCTGCTTGAACTTGTTTGTTCATTATAGCCGTGTTTTCTGTTAATTCTATAACTGAACCATTTTTAGCTATGAATATATTATCCTTATCCATGCCTAATTCTTCTGCTAACTCTGCATGTTTCTTTAAGTGCCTATATTCTCCATGGGCAGGTATAAAAAACTTAGGTCTTATAAGTGAATGGATCAACTTAAGTTCTTCCTGGCAAGCATGACCTGAAACATGAACATCTGCAAGTGACTCATAAACTACTTCAATACCTAGCTCCATTAATCTATCTATTACCCTAGATACTGTTTTTTCATTTCCTGGAATCGGTGATGCAGATATTATTACCAAGTCATCTGGAACTAATTCTATTTTTCTATGTTCTGAATAAGCCATTCTTGTTAGAGCTGACATAGGTTCACCCTGGCTACCCGTAGTTAATAAAACTATTTCTTCTGCTGGATAATTGTTCATCTCATTAATATCAATTATGGTGTCTTCCTTCATATTTAAATAGCCTAAGTCTTGGGCTACCCCAATAGTATTTATCATACTTCTTCCTGACACAATTACTTTCCTATTATATTTTTCTGCTGCAGAAATAACCTGCTGAACCCTATGAAGGTTAGAAGCAAATGTTGCTACAATTATCCTTTTAGGTGCTTTCATAAAAATATTATCAAAAGTATCTCCAACAGTCCTTTCTGACATAGTATAGCCTGGACGCTCAACATTTGTACTATCTGCCATCATAGCTAAAACGCCCTTCTTGCCGATTTCAGCCATTCTATGCAAGTCTATATAATTATCATTGATTGGAGTATAATCTACCTTAAAATCCCCTGTATGGAAGACTACACCAACTGGAGTTTCTATAGCTATAGCCATACTATCAGGTATACTATGGCTAGTTCTTATAAACTCTACACTAAAATCTCCTAATTTTACCTTACTTCCACCTTTTATTTCATTTAGTTTAATATTTTTTAAATTATGTTCTTTTAATTTATTTTTTACTAAACCTAGGGTTAATTTTGACCCATAAACTGGAACATTTATTTTACTTAAAACATAAGGTAGGGCTCCTATATGGTCTTCGTGACCATGGGTTAATACTATTCCACGAACCTTATTTCTATTTCTTAAAATATAATTTATATCAGGTATTACTATATCGATTCCTAACATTTCATCTTCCGGAAAACTTAAACCACAATCTAATAAAATTATATCATCGCCGTATTCAAATACATTAATATTCTTACCAATTTCTCCTAATCCACCTAAAGGAATAATCCTTAGTTTCTTCTTTGATTTTTTTCCCACATTATCATCTCCTATTTTCCCTTTTCTCTAAATTCCTCATATCAAAAAAATAAATCCCTCTTGGGATTTATTTTTGGCAATCTTTACAATATCCAAAAAATTTAACATTATGGTCTAATATCTTAAATCCATTCTTATTCTCTATTTCCGCTTCTAAATTTTCTAATAAATCAGACTGTACCTCTACAATAGAACCACAATCTATACATATTAAATGATGATGCTGATAGTCATCCTTATCTATAATAATTTCATACCTATTATATCCGTCATCAAAATTTACTCTTTGTATAATATCTAAACGCTCAAACAATTGTAAGGTTCTATATACAGTGGCTATCCCTATATCCTGATTCTTAGACTTTAAAAGATCATAGATTTCTTCTGAACTCAAATGTTTATCATGATTTTCCGAAATCACATCTAATACGGCCAACCTTTGAGTAGTCAGTTTATAACCATCTTCTCTTAATCGATCCCTTATCTCCTTATATTTAGTTTCCATAAATTCACCCGCTTATTATATATACTATACAATACTTCTTTATTAGTAATTTGTCAACTAATTATTTTCTAAGTCTCCTTGATTTTCAAAAACTTCTATAGCTTTTTCAAGCTCTTCATCATCTTCTATACCTTCTAATAATATATTTTCTTCCTTGTCAAATTTTACTCTTAATATATATATTACCTCTTCTTCGTCCCTAGGCAATAAGGCTGCATAATCCCTATCTTCTACCTTAAACTTAGAAATAAATTTAAATTCTACCTCTTCGCCATTCTCATCTACAAGATTTATATATTCTTCCATTTTCCCACCTCTTTATATTCTGTCTAGGTAATTTTGTAAAATATAACTAGCCGCTAACTGATCTATAACTTTTTTTCTCTTTTTTCTTGTTAAGTCTGCATCAATTAAAATTCGCTCCGCTTCCACTGTAGTTAACCTTTCATCCTGGTAAATAACCTCTATATCTATCTTTTCCTTTAATTTATCAACAAAATTTATAACTTTTTCACTTTGAAAACCTAAACTATTGTCCATGTTTTTAGGCAAACCTACTATGATTTTGTTAATATTATATTCTTCAATTATTTCTATAATTCTTCCTATATCCTTAGAAATTTCCTTTCTCTCAATAGTCTCTAAGGCCTGAGAAGTTATTAATAAAGGGTCACTAACCGCCACACCTATCCATTTATCGCCTACATCTAATCCCATATATCTGTTCATATAAAACTTCCCTTCTTTTTAACTGTATAGGGAAAGTCCCTATACAGTCTTAATCAGTTAAATTACTTATATAAAAGGTTAAAAGCTCTTCAAGTAATTCGTCCCTATCTAATTTTCTGATAAGCTCCCTTGCATCATTATGACTTGTTATATAAGTTGGATCTCCTGATAATATATATCCGATTATCTGATTTATTGGATTATATCCTTTTTCTAAAAGAGCCATATAAACTGTCTTTAAAGTTTTCTTAATTTTGTCATCCTTATCCTTTGGTGTTTCAAACTTCATAGTTTCATTAAAATCATTAGACATAAAAACACCTCCATATACTTAGTTTTTTAATTGTTCTAATGCTAACTTATCGACTAAGGCTAGGGCCTCTCCTATTTTACTAGCATCCTTCCCGCCAGCTTGTGCCATATTAGGTCTACCTCCGCCTCCACCCTTTGTTATCTTGGCTACCTCTCTAATTATGTTACCTGCGTGAAGTCCCTTCTTAACTAGGTCATCACTTACTGATGCTACAAAGAAAACACTGTCTTTAGCTGAAGCTGCTAGAACTATAACATAAGAATCTAATTTTTCTCTTAATTGATCACTTAACTTTAGTAAATAATCATTATCTACTTGTCCTGCATTATAGGTTAAAATATTTAACCCTTCCACTGTCCTTACTTTCTCTAAGACTTCATCTCCTGCAGATGATGCTGCTTTAGCTTTTAAACTTTCAATCTCTTTCTCATAACCTGCATTTAAATCTTGTATCTCACGAACCCTATCTAATATATTATCTTCCTGTGTCTTTAATTCCTTAGATATAGAATTTATTAAACTGTCTCTTTCTTGCAAGTATTCATAAACATATCTTCCAGTTATAGCTTCAATTCTTCTAGTACCTGATGCAACACTAGACTCGCTAATTATTTTAAAAATTCCAATATTATTTAAATTATCTATATGGGTTCCTCCACACAACTCTATTGAGTAATCTCCAATTTTTATAACCCTTACACTATCACCATACTGATCTTCAAAAAGTCCTACTGCACCTAGTTCTTTTGATTCTTCTAGGCTCATTTCCATACTCTCTACTTCCATACCTGAATAAATTATATCATTAATTTCTTTTTCAATTTTATCTAGAGTCTCATCATCAACTTTTTCATAATGGGTAAAGTCAAATCTTAACCTATCAGGAAGTACTATAGAACCAGCCTGACTTACATGATCCCCAAGATGGTTTTTTAAAGCTTGGTGAAGTAAGTGAGTTCCTGTATGGTTTCTCATAATATCTTGCCTTCTAAGCTTATCTATTTCACCAGTTACCTGGTCTCCTAATTCTATCTTACCTGATAGAAGCTCTATTATATGAATTATCTTATCATCCTTAGTCTTTTGAGTATCTATAACTTCTATTTTTACCTTATCATTGTAAATTAAACCTTTATCCCCTACCTGTCCTCCACTTTCACCATAGAAAGGAGTCTGATCAAGAACTAAAATTCCCTTATCTCCTTCAGATAGACTTTTTCTTTCTTCTCCATCTACAGTTAAAGCCACTACCTTTGATTGGGTTTTATATAGGTCATAACCCTTAAAGTCTACATCCTCATCTATCCTTATTCTCTTATCATCAGATGACCAGCCTATATCTAAGCCCTTGCCTCTGGAGCTCCTTGCCCTTTCCCTTTGAGCTTCCATATGTTCAATAAAGCCTTCTTCATCTACACTGTAATTATCTTCTTCAAGTATTTCCTTAGTTAAATCTAGAGGAAAACCGTAAGTATCATATAGTTTAAAGGCCTTTTCTCCTGATAAGATTTTTGAATTCTCTCTTTTTAACTCTTCAATATAGCCATCTAAAATATTTAATCCTTGATTTATTGTCTCTTGGAATTGCTCTTCTTCCCTATCAATAATAGTTTTTATCTTTTCTCTTCTTTCTAATAACTCTTCATAGTGAGGCCCCCACATATCTATAAACTTATTTGATATGATTGATAAAAATGAATCTTCCAGGCCTAATAATTTACCATGTCTAGCAGCCCTTCTTATCAATCTTCTTAAAACATAGCCTCTTCCTTCATTACTAGGTAGAACTCCATCTGATATTAAAAAGGTCATTGCCCTAGTATGGTCAGTTATTATTCTTAAGGACTTATCAATATCCTTTGACTCACCATAAGTCTTTCCTGCCATTTCTGCCACATAGTTTAATAATTCTTTGATTTCTCTTATTTCAAAAATATTATCTGCATTTTGCATTACAGCAGCTATTCTTTCTAATCCCATTCCTGTATCTATATTAGGTTCATCTAAGTCTAAGTATTCTCCAGATTCAGTCTTATCAAATTGAGTAAATACCAGGTTCCAAACCTCTATAAATCTATCACACTCACATCCAGGCTGACAGCTAGCTTCCTTACATCCGTACTCTTCTCCTCTGTCAACATAAATTTCCGAGCTTGGACCACATGGACCTACTTCTAATTCCCAAAAGTTATCTTCCTTACCCAGTCCTACTATTCTATCTTCCCTAACTCCCACTTCTTCAATCCAAATCTTCTTACTCTCTAAATCTTTATGGTAAACAGATATCCATAAATCTTCCTTGTCCAACTTTAAAACTTCTGTTAAAAATTCCCAAGACCATTGGATAGCTTCCTTTTTAAAATAATCTCCGAAAGAAAAGTTTCCTAACATTTCAAAATATGTAGCATGCCTGTCTGTTACACCTACATTTTCAATATCCCCTGTTCTTATACAGCGTTGGCAAGATGCCATTCTCTTATTTGGTGCCTTCTTTTCTCCAGTAAAATATGGCTTTAAAGGAGCCATACCTGCATTTACCAATAATAAACTTTTATCATTTAAAGGAACTAATGGGTAGCTTTCAACTACTAGATGATTTTTACTTTTAAAAAAATCTAAAAATTCCTTTCTAATTTCATGTATTCCGCTTATTGTCATAATTGATTACACCTCTCTATTATATAAAACTTCTAATCATATTATATCAAAGTTTCCCCTAGTTTAAAATAAGAGTAAGCCCTTTATTAAAGAGATTACTCTTATAAACTTACTTTTTCCTCTTTTTAAGTTTTTTATAGAAAAAATCTATAAGAATTTTACTTACAGCAACAAAAGGTACTGCAAAAATCATTCCAACCACTCCATACATGCCCCCACCTATTATTAGAGATATTAGAATGGTTAATGGATGTATGCCAATAGACTTTCCTATTATTTTTGGTGCTAAAACATTATTTTCAACCCACTGAATAGCTAGAAAACATAGGCCAACCCAAAAGGCCTTTAATGGTGAATCTAAAAAAGCAAAAAATACTGCAGGCATAAAACCTAGAAAAGGACCTATATAAGGAATAATATCAGCTATACCGGTTATAAAGCCAATTACTATGGCAAAGTCAACTCTGACAATTAGTAGTAAGATTGTAGTAGCTACACCAACATAGAGAGCTAGTAAGAGCCTACCTCTTACAAACTTTCCTAGAGACTCATCCATTTCCCTAGCTAAATCTATTATTTCCGATCTATGTTTCTTAGGAATAAAGCTTATCAATAAATTTTTAAAATACTCCTTATCCCTTAAAAAGTAAAATGTTAAAATAGGTATTAAAACTAAATTTACTACCTTGGAAAAAGTATTTATTATCCCATTAAAAAACTTAGCCAAACCAGTTACAATTATTTTTTGAACTGTGTCTATAGTTCCTAAAAGACTTTCTTCTAACTTGTCAAAAATATCTGGAAAGTTTTCAAAATTTTTATAATACTTCCTATATAGTTCATCTGTCAGGGCACTAGCCCTGTCAATATAATTAGGGAAGTTATTAAAGAGTTTTTTAAATTCCCTACCAATCTTTGGAAGAACAAGGAAGGATAAGATAAACAAAAGAGCAAGTATAAACAAATATACTATAAAAATCCCCCTGGTTCTATTTATTTTTTTATCTTCTAATTTTGTTATCAAGGGATTTAATAAGTAGGCTAAAATTATAGAAATAATCATTGTAGCTAGCATATCTGATATTATGCTATACTTATTTGATAAATGCCTATATAAGAGAAAAATAAAAAACAAAAATAAAAAAGTAAAAAGTTTTTCCTTGTGAATTTTTATTTTTCTAGTCTCTTTCACATATGTATTACCAATATTGACTAGATAATAAATTACTACTCCTGTTAAAACTGATAAAAGTAAAAGCAAGATATTAACTAAGTTAATGTCACTAATGCTCATATAATCACCCCTATCTAAATAAAATTACAATGGCTAGGCCATTGTAATTTTATTTATCTATGTTCATATATTATATACCCTTAAAATTAATTTTTAATGGTCATGAGCATCTTTTGTTGGATCAAAATCTTTTAATCCTTCTATCTTTACTCCTGATTTTTCTGAGTAGTCTAAAAGTGCAGACTTTATTGCTTGCTCTGCTAAAACTGAACAGTGCATCTTTACAGGTGGTAAGCCATCTAAAGACTCTGCTACAGCCCTATTTGTTATTTCCGTAGCTTCCTCTAAAGTTTTTCCCTTAACTAGTTCAGTTGCCATACTTGAAGAAGCTATAGCTGAACCACAGCCAAAAGTTTTAAATTTTATATCTGCAATTTTATCATCTTCTACCTTTATATAAACCTTCATAATATCTCCACATTTAGGATTTCCTACTTCTCCTACTCCATCTGGATTTTCTATTTCTCCTACATTTCTAGGATTCTTAAAATGCTCCATAACTTTTTCTGAATACATTATTTATCCTCCTTTACCTTTTCATATAATGGTGACATTTGTCTTAACCTATCTACTATTTCCTCTAACTTATCAACTACATAATCTAAATCCTCTTCTTCTGTAAAGTCACCTAAGGACAATCTTAAGGAACCATGAGCAATTTCATGGCTTAAGCCTATAGCTAAAAGAACATGGGATGGGTCTAAGGATCCTGAAGTACAAGCTGAGCCACTAGATCCTGCTATATTCTCCATGTCTAAGCTTAGTAATAACGACTCTCCTTCTATAAACTCAAAGCTTATATTTACATTATTGGCTAGTCTCTTCTCTGGATGTCCATTTAACTTAGTATATGGTATTCTCTCTTGAATATCCTTTATTAATTTATCCCTTAAATATATAAGCCTTTTATTAGATTCTTCCATATTTTCATAAGCTAATTCTAAAGCCTTAGCCATTCCAACTATTCCTGGAACATTTTCTGTTCCTGCCCTTCTATTTCTTTCTTGTCCTCCACCTGAAATTAAAGGATCTATCTTTACTCCTGTTCTTATATAAAGGGCCCCTACACCCTTTGGTCCATAAAATTTATGAGCTGCCATTGACAATAGGTCTATATTCAGCTCTTCCACATCTATATCTATAGTTCCCATAGCTTGAACAGCATCTGTGTGGAAATATATGTTATTTTCCTTAGCAATTAAGCCTATTTCTTTAATTGGTTGAATAGTACCTATTTCATTATTAGCAAACATTACTGATATTAAAATAGTTTCATCCTTTATAGAATTTTTTAATTGCTCAATATCAACAACCCCGTACTCATCAACGTCCAGATATGTTACTTCAAAACCTTGTCTCTCCAAATATTCACATGTATGAAGTATACCTTGATGCTCTATTTTTGATGTTATTATGTGATTTCCTTTAGCCTTGTTTCCATATGCTATCCCTTTTAAAGCCCAGTTATCTGCCTCTGAACCACTACCTGTAAAGAAAATCTCCTTAGACTTTGCATTTATTATTTCAGCAATCTTATCCCTTGAATTTTCAACTGCTGCCTTTGATTTATTACCTAATCTATATACACTTGAAGGATTTCCATAGTAATCAGTTAAATAAGGCATCATCTCCTCTAATACTTCCCTTTTTAAAGGAGTGGTTGATGCATTATCCATATAAATTAATTTATCCATTGTAAAACCTCCTAATTAATTTCTTGCCTTACCATATCATCTAAAGTTATAGAATCTACTACATCATCTACACTTGTTTTTATTTTTTCCCAAATTTCTTTAGTAACACATTTATCTTCCTTGCTACAACTATAATCTTCTATTACACACTCAGCTGGAGATAACTCACCTTCTAAGGCTCTTAAAACATCTCCTACTGTTATTTCATTTGGCTTCCTAGCTAGCATATAGCCACCCTTAGGTCCCCTAATACTGTCAAGGATTTTTTCATTTCTCAAAACTAAAAAAATTTGCTCTAAATAACTTTCAGATATATTCTCATCTTCAGCTATAGTCTTTAAAGTAACAGGTCCATCGCCATATCTTAAGGCCAAATTATACATAGCCTTTAATCCATATCGTCCTTTTGTCGATAACCTCATACCTATCTCTCCTTTACCCTATTAATTTACTAGGGTTTATATTGATTATATTATACCCTACTATTCTTGTCAACAATAGAAATTAAAAAAAGGCTGAACTTTTGTTCAGCCCTTTCCTTATTTCTCAGATAATTTTTCTAACATATCTTTTGTCATAGAATCTAAATCATACTCTGGTTTCCAGCCCCATTCTTCCCTTGCTGCTGTATCATCTAGGGAATTTGGCCAAGACTCTGCTATAGCCTGTCTAACTGGATCCACATCATAATCTAGTTCAAATTCTGGTATATATTTCTTTATTGATTCTGCTATTTCCTCAGGATCAAAGCTCATAGCTGTTACGTTAAAAGCATTTCTATGTTCTAATTTATCTGGATCTGCTTCTAATAATTGTATTATAGCATTTAAAGCATCTGGCATGTACATCATATCCATTTTAGTTCCTTTATCAATGAAGCTTGTATATTTCTTATTTTTTATTGCTTCATAATATATGTGAACTGCATAGTCTGTAGTTCCTCCACCTGGTAAAGTTTCATGAGATATTAAACCTGGGAATCTAACTCCCCTTGTGTCTACACCAAACTTCTCATAGTAATAGTCACATAATAACTCTCCAGCCACTTTTGTAACTCCATACATAGTATTTGGTCTTTGTATAGTATCTTGTGGCGTATTATCCTTAGGAGTTGAATTTCCAAATACAGCTATGGAACTAGGAGTAAATACTGAACATCCTTCTTGTCTTGCTACCTCTAAAATATTGTATAAACCATTCATATTTACATCCCAAGCCATAGCAGGATTTTGCTCTCCTACTGCTGAAAGAACTGCTGCTAAGTTTATTATAGTATCAATTTCGTGTTTTTTAACAATTTCTAAAACTTTTTCACCATCTGTTATATCTAAAGTTTCAAAAACACCTGATTCATAAAGCTTATCATGTCCTTCTTTCTTTCTTCTACTGCTAGCTATAACATTTTCATTACCATACTTTTCTCTTAAACCCATTGTTAACTCTGATCCAATTTGTCCTAATGCACCTGTTACTAAAATTTTTCTCATAAAAGCACCTCCAACATATATTATACATATTTTATAGCTAAAATTCTACTGATTGATAAAAAAAATACAAAATGCTAGCACTATTTATTTAACTACAATATTAAATATTTTTCCCGGTACATGAATTTCCTTAACTATATCTTTTCCTTCTATATATTTTAATACATTTTCATCTTCTAAAGCTTTTTCCTTGATTTCTTCCTTATCTGCATCTCTGCTTACTTCTATAGTAGCTCTAACTTTTCCATTTACCTGGATTGGCATATCAACAACATCTTCCACTGTCTTAGCTTCATCATACTCTGGCCAAGCCTGCTCATAAAGTCTGCCTTCAAAGCCTAGAACTTCCCATAGTTCTTCTGTTATATGAGGTGCAACTGGATTTAGTAATTGTAAATAAGTCTTCATATCTTTCTCAGTTATCTTACCATTTTCTTGGAAAGTATTTAATAATTCCATTAGAGCCGCAATTCCTGTATTAAATTTTAAGTGATCAAAGTCATATGAAACCTTTTTAATTGTTTTATTAATCGGAACTTCTAACTCTTCAGAATACTGATTTCCTTCTACAACTAATTCTTGACTCTTCCAAACTCTTTCTAAGAATCTTCTGCTTCCCCTTACTCCATTGTCTGACCAAGCTGCAGACTGTTCAAAGTCTCCCATAAACATTTCATATGTTCTTAAAGTATCTGCTCCATATTCGTCAACTATAACACTAGGATTAATTACATTTCCTAATGATTTACTCATTTTAACATTATCTTCACCTAAAATCATCCCATGAGCTGTTCTCTTAGCATATGGCTCTGGTGTAGAAACTAAACCTAGGTCATAGAAGAATTTGTGCCAAAATCTTGAGTAAAGTAAGTGTAAAGTTGTATGCTCCATTCCACCATTATACCAATCTACTGGCATCCAGTAATCAAGCTTTTCCTTAGATGCAAATTCTTCAGTATTATGCGGATCTGCATATCTTAAGAAATACCAGGATGAACCTGCCCAGTTAGGCATAGTGTCTGTTTCTCTTTCTGCATGACCTCCACACTTAGGACAAGTTGTTTCTACCCAATCCCTAATATCAGCCAATGGTGACTCTCCTGTGTCTGTAGGATGATAGTTCTCTACTTCCGGTAGTAAAACTGGTAATTCATCTTCTGGAACTGGAACCCAGCCACAATCATCACAGTGAACTAATGGTATAGGTTCTCCCCAATATCTTTGTCTGGAAAATACCCAGTCCCTTAATTTATAATTAACTTTTCTTTCACCTAAATCTTTCTTTTCTAGCCATTCTGACATTTTCTCTATAGCTTCTTCTACTTCCAAGCCATTTAAAAAGTCAGAATTAATTAATTTACCTGATTCTGTATCTGTATAAGCTTCCTTGCTTACATCTCCGCCTTCTACTACTTCTATAATTGGCATATCATATTTTTTAGCAAACTCCCAGTCCCTTTGGTCATGGCCTGGTACTGCCATTATAGCTCCTGTTCCATAGCCCATTAAAACATAGTCTGCTACCCAAATTGGTATTTCCTTGCCTGTTGCTGGGTTAATAGCCTTTAAACCATCAATCATTATTCCTGTCTTTTCCTTAGCTAATTCCGTTCTTTCAAAGTCTGATTTTTTTGCAGCCTTTTCCCTGTATTCCCTAATTTCATCTATATTATTTATTTTATCATGGTATTTTTCTAATATAGGGTGTTCTGCTGCAATAACCATATAGCTAGCTCCAAAAATAGTATCTGGCCTAGTTGTAAATACAGTTAGTTCTTCATCTAAATCTTCTATTTTAAATTTGATATTCATCCCTTCTGACTTACCTATCCAGTTAATTTGTTGGGATTTAATACTGTCTAAAAAGTCTACCTCTTCTAAATCCTCTATTAGCCTATCTGCATATTCAGTAATTTTTAACATCCATTGATTCTTTACCTTTTGTATTACTTCTCCACCACATCTCTCACAGCCACCATCTACTACTTCCTCATTAGCTAAACCTATCTTACAGGAAGTACACCAATTTATAGGCATTTCTTTTTTATAAGCTAATCCTTTTTCATAGAATTTTAAAAATAGCCACTGGGTCCATTTATAGTATTCTGGATCTGTTGTATTTATTTCCCTTGACCAATCAAAGGAAAAACCTATTGATTGAAGTTGCTCTTTAAAGTTAGAAACATTATTTTCAGTTACCTTTGCTGGGTGAATCTTATTTTTTATAGCAAAGTTTTCTGTTGGAAGACCAAATGCGTCCCAGCCCATTGGGAATAATACATTATAGCCCTCATATCTTTTCTTTCTTGCAACAATATCTAAGGCTGTATAAGGCCTAGCATGGCCAACGTGAAGTCCGTCTGCTGATGGATAAGGAAATTCTACTAGTATATAGTATTTTTCCTTGTCTGTATCTTCTACAGCCTTATAAACCTCTTCTTCCTCCCAAATTTTCTGCCACTTACTTTCAATTTCCTTAGGATTATAAGTTTTCATAATCATTCCTCCTTTATTTTCAATAAAAAATGTCTTTCATCCCTATATATAGAGACGAAAGACATAAATATTCCGCGGTACCACCCTAATTAATGATCCATAGGATCATTCACTTAATAAAGATAACGGATTTACCGGCTAGGGCTATTTTGTTCACCCTAACTATTCTGGGACGAGTTCAACCTGCCTGCCACTATCTTCCACTAAGCGATAGCTCCCTGTAGACAAGACTAAAGCCTACTACTTCCCATCATCATAATAAATTTATTATGTTTTAAAATGTAGTATAGCAAATTTACTGACAATTTGCAAGTACTATATTAAAATTCTGCATTACCTACTGTTCTAGGGAATGGAATAACGTCTCTTATATTAGTCATTCCTGTTAAATACATTACAGCCCTTTCAAATCCCAATCCAAAGCCTGCATGCTTAGCTCCACCATATTTTCTTAAGTCTAAATACCACCAATAGTCTTCTAAATCCATACCCATTTCCTTAATTCTTTCTTCTAGAATATCAATTCTTTCTTCCCTTTGGCTTCCACCAATAATTTCTCCTACTCCTGGAACTAACAAGTCCATAGCTGCTACAGTTTTCCCATCATCATTTAGCCTCATATAGAAAGCCTTTATATCCTTAGGATAATCTGTTACAAAAACTGGTCCCTTGTAAACTTTTTCTGATAAATATCTTTCATGTTCTGTTTTTAAATCTATTCCCCACTCAACTGGATAGTCAAAGTCAACTCCAGAATCTAGTAAGATATCTATAGCTTCTGTATATGTTATACATGCAAAGTCAGAGCTTACAATATTCTCTAAACGATCTAATAGCCCATTATCTATATTCTCATTAAAGAATTCCATTTCCTTAGGTGCGTGTTCTAATACATAATTTATAATATATTTCATCATATCTTCTGCTAATTCAATATTGTCTTTTAAGTCAGCAAAGGCAATTTCTGGCTCTACCATCCAGAACTCAGCTGCATGTCTTGCTGTGTTAGAGTTTTCTGCCCTAAATGTTGGCCCAAAAGTATATATTTTTTTATAGGCTAAGGCATAGGCCTCTCCTTCTAATTGACCACTAACTGTTAGATTAGTTTCTTTACCAAAAAAATCTTTTGTATAGTCTATTTCTTTTTCTTCTGTTAAAGGCACATTAGCTAAGTCAAAGTTAGTTACCTTAAACATTTCCCCTGCACCTTCAGCGTCACTACCCGTTATAATAGGTGTGTGAACATAAACAAATCCTCTTTCATTAAAGAACTTGTGAATAGCATAGGCAATTAATGATCTTACCCTAAATACTGCACTAAAAGTTCTACTTCTAGGTCTTAAATGAGCTATACTTCTTAAGTACTCATAGGTATGTTTCTTATTTTGTAAAGGATATTTTTCAGAACTAATTCCTTCTAAACTTATCTCACTTGCTTGAACCTCAAAATCTTGCTTAGCGTTTGGAGTTTCCACTAATTTACCAGTAACCTTTATAGCTGTACTTAAAGGATACTTTCTTATTTCTTCAAAGTTGCCTAAATCAGTACTATAAACTACCTGTAAGTTTTCAAAGGAAGTTCCATCATTTAATTCTATAAAACCTACTTTTTTTGATCCTCTTGATGCCCTTATCCAACCATATACACTTATTTCTTCATCTAAATACTTATCTTTTTCTACAAATAAATCTTTTATATCTAAAGACATATAATCATCTCCTTCCAAAATTAAAATAAAAAAACCCCCATCCATAAGGGACGAAGGTAATTATCCGCGGTACCACCCTAGTTATATAAAACTATATCACTCAGATTAGTTTTAACGGTACAACCGTCTAAGCCTACTATTATTTCGGTTAGATGCTCAAGGGTGTTTTCAATAAGAGCTTTTATGCTAGGTTCTCACTTAATCCTAGCTCCCTGTAATAAAATAATCCTATCTACTTGTCCCTATCCTTGCTTTAATCTTTTATCTATTATAGTTGAAATTATCTTAGTTTGTCAAGCCTATCCTTTATAAATTTTTCATAACCTAAATCCTTAGGCTTGTAATAAGAAACTTTCCTAGCCATATATTCCTGCTCTACATAGGCATTATCATAATCGTGAGGATATTTGTACTCCTTTACAGCCTTCTTTCCCTTTAATCTCTTACTTGTACTATCATGTAGGTGTTCTGGCACATCTTCTAAAGCCTTGTTTTTTACATCCTCTAGAGCCCTATCTATAGCCCTATAAGCTGTGTTACTTTTTTCAGCTGTAGCCATGTATATAGTTCCTTGGGAAAGTATAATCCTAGCCTCAGGCATCCCAATATAAGATATGGAATTAAATACTGAGTCTGCTATAACTAGTGCATTAGGATCAGCCAAGCCTATGTCCTCAGCTGCAAATATAACCAGTCTTCTTGCTATGAATTTTGGATCCTCGCCAGCCTCTATCATTCTAGCAAGCCAGTATAAGGCTGCATCTGGATCTGAGCCTCTCATGCTCTTTATATAGGCTGATATGATATTATAGTGTTCCTCCCCATCTTTATCATAATTTATATTTTTCTTCATTAAAGAGTTTTCTAAACTTTCCTTGTCTATCCTTATAATGCCATCTTCATCCTTGTCTGTAGACAAAACACTTATCTCTAAAGAATTTAAGGCAAACCTACCATCCCCATTAGACTGATTTATCAAATAATCTAAAGCCCTATCTTCTAAATGAACTTTATATTCACCTAGTCCCTTTTCCTTATCCCTAAGGGCCATATTTAAAAGTTTTTTCAAATCTTCATCAGATAGTTTTTTTAACTCTAATAGGGTTAGCCTTGATAAAAGAGCCTTATTTACTTCAAAATAAGGATTTTCTGTTGTTGCCCCTATTAAAATTATAAGACCCTTTTCTACATAAGGTAAAAGTGCATCTTGCTGGGCCTTGTTAAATCTATGAATTTCATCAATAAAAACTATAGTCCTTTTACTATATATTTTTAAAAGTTCTTCTGACTTTTCAATAACTTGCCTTATATCCTTTACCCCTGCCCTTACAGCAGATAACTCTTCAAAATTCATACTAGTTTCCTTAGCAATAATATTAGCTAAAGTAGTTTTTCCTGTTCCTGGAGGTCCGTAAAAAATCATAGAACTAATCCTATCTGACTTTATAGATCTAGATAGGAATCTATTCTTGCCTACAATATGTTCCTGACCCACAAAACCCTCTAAACTTTCAGGCCTCATCCTACTAGCTAAAGGAGCTTGTTTTTCCAATTGTTTTTCCATATTCATTTCAAATAAATTCATAAGAACACTCCAATTACTTTAATATAATACCAGCTAACATTCTTCCAGTCCTTCCATCTTCCTTCCTGTATGAATAAAAGTTATCTAAATTACAGGAAGTACAAATTTTAGAATTGTATATATTAAAATCTTTTAAAAGTAAACTAGCTTGATAACTTACTATTTCTGATAAAGATAGATAGTAAGAGCCTTCCCTAAAAGAAAATGCTTTTTCTGCTTGAGGATATTTCTTCCTAAATTTTTCATATAAATCCTGGCTAACTTCATAACAACAGCTATCTATACCTGGACCTATATATAGCTTAATATCCTGTTCCTTACACTTATAATCCTCTTTCATTAGGGAAACTACTTTATCCAATATGTTTTTATAGGTACCCTTCCAACCTGAATGGGCCAAGCCTATAACCTGTCTTTTCTGATCAATCAGGTATAAAGGTAGGCAGTCTGCATGATAGGTTAAAAGAAGTACATCCTTTCTACTAGTAACTAATCCGTCTCCTTCTAGTTCTGGAAGTTTTTCAAATTCTTCTAAAAAACTTTCTGTAACTGAATATACCCTATCTCCATGAACTTGCTTTAATTTCACCAAATAATTAGCAGTAAAATAATCCTTAACCTCTTCTTCAGTTTGAAAGCCATTTCTAGATGTAAATAAATGTCCTATATTGCTGTCAGCTATAGATTTAAACTTAAAATTCACCTTATTTTTTTCTATTATTTCTATCATAAGACAACACCTATTTTTCTCCTAATAGTTTTTCTAATTCTTCTTTAAAAGTATTTATATCTGCAAATTGCCTATAAACAGAAGCAAATCTAACATAGGAAACCTCATCTACTTCCTTTAATTTTTCCATAATAACTTCTCCTACATAGTTGCTAGAGACTTCCTTGTCCATTAAACTATATAAGTCCTTCTCTACATCATCTACTAGATCTTCTATTTCATTTAAACTAACAGGTCTTTTCTCACAAGCCTTCACTATTCCATTTATAACCTTATTCCTATCATAACTTTCCCTATTTCCATCTTTTTTTACAATCATTAAAGGTATCTCTTCTACCTTTTCATATGTGGTAAATCTTTTACCACATGAGTTACACTCTCTTCTACGTCTAATAATACTTCCTTCTTCTGTTGGCCTTGAGTCTACTACCTTACTATTGCAACAAGCACAAAAAGGACATTTCATAAGAAAGCCTCCTTTCTAATAAAGTTAATCTTTTCTTAGGAAAGTTGGTATATCCAAATCTCCTAAATCAAATTCTTCTAGCTCATCTTTTTTTTCTTCTTCTTCTTCTGTTCCTTCCTCTTCTTTTTCTTTAGAATCTATATTAAGCTTTGTTTGTGTTTTCATAACCCTATCTTCAACTTCCTCATCAAAGCCTGTTGCTATTACAGTTATCTTTAAGTCATCACCTAAAGATTCATCTACTCCTGCTCCAAAGATTATGTTTGCATCTTCATCTACAGCCTGTCTTATTAGATCTGCTGCTTCATTAACTTCAAATAAACCTAGATTTCCTCCACCAGTTATATTTAATAAAACTGCCTTAGCACCATCAATAGATGTTTCTAGAAGTGGACTTTGAACAGCTAATTTTGCCGCTTCTATTGCCCTGTCTTCTCCTGATGCCTGACCTATTCCCATATGGGCTATACCTTTGTTATACATAATCGTTTTTACGTCTGCAAAGTCTAAGTTTATCATGCTAGGAACTGCTATTAGGTCAGAAATTCCTTGGATTCCTTGTTTTAAAATTTCATCAGCCATAGCAAAAGCTTCTACCATGCTTGTATTTTTTTCAGCAACCTGTAATAATCTATCATTCGGAACGGTTACTAAAGTATCTACCTTACTCTTTAATTCTTCAATTCCTTTATCTGCATGAACCTGCCTTCTTCTTCCTTCAAAAGTAAAAGGCTTAGTAACTACACCGACAGTAAGTATACCTAATTCCTTTGCTATCTCAGCAACAATTGGTGCTGCCCCAGTTCCTGTCCCACCACCCATTCCTGCTGTAATAAAAACCATATCTGTTCCCATTAATATATCTGCTATTTCATTTCTATTTTCTTCAGCTGCCTTCATTCCTACATCTGGGTTAGCTCCTGCACCTAATCCCTTTGTTATTTTTTCCCCTATTTGTATCTTACTAGCTGCTTTCGATGCTTCTAAAGCTTGAATATCTGTATTCATAGCTATAAAGTCTATTCCTTGAACACCACAGTCTATCATTCTATTAACTGCATTGTTACCCCCACCACCAACTCCTATTACTTTGATTTTTGCAAATTCTTCAACTTCAATATCAAACACAGTTTATACCTCCTCTTAATTCTTTTTATAATAACCCCTAAATAACCCTTTTAAGACATAAGTTATCTAATTCTATATTATCATATATTTTAAATTAATGTTTAATTCTATCTTGGTATTTAGAAAGTAATATTCTCCTTATACTTGCTATATTATCAAACAATCTTCCACCAAA
>JASKZW010000146.1 GCA_030147425.1 Tissierellales bacterium | reverse complement strand
AGGGAGTTAAAACTATATACTCACCTGCCAGGCTTAAGTGCCTAGTTAACTTTGGACCCTTATTTTCGTCTCCGTCTTTAATTAGTTGAACTAAAATTTCGTCTCCTTTTTTTAAATAATCTCTTATAAAGTGCTTGCCTTCTTGGTACATAAACTCTCTAGGAAGGGCATCCTTAATACTCAAATATCCATCCTTTTCTAAGCCAATATCTATAAAGGCAGCATTTATACCATCAATAACATTTGATACCCTTCCTCTATAAATGTTTCCTATACTTCCTTTCTGCTCCCTTTCTTCTATATAAAATCTTTTTAAATCACCTTCTTCTACTAAGCCAATATAGTCTATATTATCCCTAGAATCTATAAAAATATAATTCAAATCTATACCCTCTTTCATTGAAGAATTCTTAATTTATATTCATCATTAGTTAATTTAAAGCTATCTTCATCTATATTTTTTATTATTACTTCCTTTTCCTTATTAACTAAAACATATTGATAATCAGAATAATTTTCTTCCATGAATTTTATTCCTTCTTCCTGCCCTAGGACAAAAATTGTAGTTGATAAGGCATCTGCCAGCATAGAATTATCTCCTATAATACTAACACTTAGTAAATCCTTTTCTGAGGGACTGCCTGTATAAGGATCTATTATATGGTGATATCTTTTTTCTCCTATTTCAAAATATCTCTCATAGTCACCTGAAGTAACTATAGTTTTATCCTTTAAATTTATAATAGCTAGATAGGCATTTTCATCTAAAGGATCTTGAATACCTATATTCCACGGCTCATCCTTGTCCTTTTCTCCTAATAAGTAAATATTACCACCTAAGTCTATTATGGCGGAACTTATGCCATTTTCCATAAATATATCCCTAACCTTATCTGCCGCATAGCCTTTGGCTATGGCTCCTAAGTCTAACTTCATACCTTCTTCTTCTAAAAGCACCTTATTATCATCTAAAAGCTTTATATTTCTATAGTCTACTAAATCTTTTGTAAAATCTATTTCTTTAGAACTAGGTAGATCTGATTCATCTCTTTCCCCTGCCTTTATATCCCATAGTTCTACTAAAGGCCCTATACTAGGATCATAGGCCCCCTCAGATAGCTCTGCTATTTTCCTACTTTCTTTAATTAATTCATAAAGATTTTCACTTACCTTCACTGCTTTTAGACCTGAGTTTTTATTTATTTGAGTAACTTCGCTATCTTCTTTATAAATACTCATTTGATTCTCTATGGCTTCTAAAAAACTAAGGGCCTCATCTTTTGCCTTGTCTATGCTTTCCTTATCCTTTCCTTCATATATTTGAAAAGTAACTACTGTATCCATCATAAAATCTCGTGTTACTATAGGCTCTTTTTTAGAGCATGAACTTAGGATAAAAACTAAAACCATTAGTAAAGTTATTAGCTTGTATTTATTCATCTTTAATCTCTCCTATATAAATTTAAGCCCTAGCATTTGCTAGGACTTATTCTATTTTATTTAATTTTAAGTATTGGAATATTAGCTACTAGAGCTGACATAGGCTTACCATCTTCTTCATTTTTCATTCTTGTTAGTTTTAAATCTAAAGCTTCCCTATCTATTTCTGCATGGCCTTCTATTGCACTTATAATGTCTTCCTTTATATCATCTAAGAAATTTGGAGACATATCTGCTCGATCATGTACTAATACTAGTTTAAGCCTCTCCTTAGCAACCGTTTTACTCTTTTCCTCTTTTTTAAAAAACTTAAAAAAAGACAAATCCCTCGCCCCCTATTTATTAAATATCAACTTTAATATTTTACTAAGCTTACTTTCATTGTCTGATAAGTCTAGTAAATCTATCTCTTCCCCTTCAATCCTGCTACATATATTTCTAAAGGCTTGTGAAGCAAGAGAACCTTCTGATAGAACTGCTGGCTCTCCTTTATTTGTTGATATTACAATTTCTTCATCATCTGGTACTACTCCTATTAAGTCTATGGCTAATATGTCTACAATATCATCTACATTCATCATATCCCCTTTTTCAACCATCTCTGGCCTTATCCTATTGACTAAAAGCTTAACATAGTCAATTTCTTTAGCCTCTAATAAGCCTATAACCCTATCAGCATCCCTCACCGCTGATATTTCCGGAGTGGTAACTATTATAGCCTTATCAGCCCCTGATATAGAGTTTTGAAAACCTTGCTCTATTCCTGCTGGCGAATCCACAACTATGTAATCAAACTCTTTCCTTAATTCATCAGTAAGTTTTTTCATTTGCTCAGGATTTACTGCTGTTTTATCCCTAGTCTGTGCTGCTGGTAATAAGTATAGGCTTTCACATCTTTTATCCCTTATAAGTCCTTGATTTAATCTACAAGTCCCCTCTACTACATCTACAATATCAAAGACTATTCTATTTTCCAATCCCATAACAACATCTAAGTTTCTAAGACCAATGTCTGTGTCAACAACAACTACCTTTTTACCTTTTAAAGCAAGACCTGTGGCTATATTAGCACTGGCAGTTGTCTTACCTACTCCCCCTTTACCTGATGTAACTACTATAACTTCTCCCATTTAATCTCCTCCTAACTTTTTTTGTATAAATATGGTTCTATATAAATTCTACCACCTTCAATTTTTGCAACCTCTGGGCACTTATCCTTATGCCTGCTATTATCATCATCAGGCTTTCTAGTAATCATATCTGCTATTCTTATTTGCATAGCATTACCTAAGTCATAAGCGCCAACTATTGCATCCCTATTCCCATTATAACCAGCATGAACAATACCCTTCAAGCAGCCTAGTACTATAATATTTCCATCTGCCTGAACTAAGCCACCTGGATTTACATCTCCAATAATCACTACATTTCCTTTAAAGGCTATAACTTGACCAGATCTTACTGTGTTTCTGACAAATTTCGTTAAGCCCTCTTCTATTCCACCAAAAACTTCCTCTTCTTTAGGCTTTTCAAATCTTGTATAAGCATCATCACTTAAATCAAAGTCATACTTATATTTTAAAACATTTAGAACGTGGACTTTTTCTTCATAGCTTAGAGTATGGCTTTCAATACCTATAACTTTAGCACCTTCAAAAAAGTCCTTATTATTACTTAATTTACTCTGGAGTTTATCTAGAACATTATCTAATTTTTTTTCAGAAATTTGCAAATAAATACCATCTTTCAAGCCCTTAAATTGTATTTTACCCACTGAAATACCTCCATATTTAAACTAATCACTTACTTCATCTAATTCTTCTACTTCTTCTTCGTCTGTTTCAATCTCTTCATCCTCTTCTTCAGCTAACCCTAAATATTCACCTATTATCTCCCTTGCTATAGGTGAGGAATTACCTCCCCCTCCTCCTTGGAATAATAGGACTGCAACTGCTATTTCTGGATCTTCATGAGGACCATAAGCTATAAACCAAGAATAATCATCATAACTTTCCCCTGTTACTGGATTTATTGCAGAGTTTTCTGCTGTACCTGTTTTTGCTCCTACTTGAACTGGAAAGTTTTGAAAAGCAGCCCTTGCTGTACCCTGAGTAGTTACCTGCCTCAAACCTTCTTTAATATGTTCTAAGTTTTCATCATTATTTAAATCTATTTTTTCTGTTTCTACCTTATTTTCTACTATAGTTTTACTGTCATTGTGATTTGTAATCTTTTTCAAAGTAGTAACTTTATTTTTGTAACCTCCATTTACTATAGTAGATAAAGTATTTGCCATCTGTA
>JASKZW010000140.1 GCA_030147425.1 Tissierellales bacterium | reverse complement strand
TAGGGAATCAACTAGGGAATATAGTAACCGAAAAGTATCTAGGAGGAAGTTGAAAGAGATTGAAAGCTTAATAGCTGAATTAGATAGTAAGCATGGAAAGAAGTATTTTGAATTTGTTTTATTTAAAGACGGGAAAAAGGTTTTAGAAAAGTTAGATGGCCATGGCGGCTATGGTGGATTTATGATTGAAAGTCCTCACTATATAGGTATAAAGCTAATAGAAAATAGTTCAGAAGCTATAGTTAGATCTGCCTATGCAGCTGAGGCTCTAATAACTGGCCTAACAAATTTAGACTTAGGAAGTTGCTGGGTAACCTTAAGAAATGTAGATGAAAATATAAAGGCAGAAGCTTTAGGAGAAGATAATAAAGCTATAGATTATTTAATAGCCTTCGGAAATACTAAACTTTCTAATCCTTTTGATACTGTAAAGGAGGAAAAAAGTAGTAGGAAATCTATAGAAGACATAGTTTTTGATGAAAGACTAGGTAATCCTGTGTCAATTAAGGACTTAGAGGCAAGGGGTCTAGATGAAATATTCTATTATATAAGATTTGCTCCATCTACTTTAAATAGTCAGCCTTGGAGATTTGTAGTTAAAAAGGATAAAGTAGAGCTTTACCTATGTGAGGTAGAGGATAAGTATAATTTAATAGATGCAGGAATTATTATGTATTATTTTAAAGAGCTAGGTGAATACTCAGGCCTAAGAAGTGACTGGACAATAACAGATGAGATAAATGAGCTAGAGTTTGATGGTGGCTGTATGGAAATAGGTGAAATACTTTTATAGAAGTATTGACAAAGTCATAATTAAAATTTATAATAGTATTAACATATGAACAATCATTCATATGTTAATACTATTTTTTTATGGGGAGGTATAATTATGACTGAGAGAATTTTACTTTTAGACGGTCTAGACTGTGCCAGCTGTGCAGGAAAGATAGAAGATCTAGCTGGAAAAGTAGATGGAGTTAATTCTTCAAGCTTGGATTTTGTGTCTAAAAAACTAAAGTTAAAAATAGATGAAGACAAACAAAACTTAGCCATTGATAAGATAAAGGATATAGTCAAGGATTTAGAGCCAGATGTGGTAGTAAGGGAAGAAAAAACTAGTCTTAGAAAAGTTCTTGTTCTTGACGGCTTGGATTGTGCAAGTTGTGCAGAAAAGATTGAGAACCTAGCTGGAAAGGTAGATGGGGTTAATTCTTCTAGTTTAGATTTTGTTTCTAAAAAATTAAAGCTAGATATAGATAAGAAAAAAGAAGTATCAGCTATAAGGGAAATAAAAGCCATAGTTAAGGAGCTAGAACCAGATGTAGTAGTAAGGGAAGAGGGTAGATCAGATAGTCAGGTTTTAGTTTTAGAAGGATTAAACTGTAGTAGTTGTGCAGAAAAGATTGAAAATTTATCTAAAAAAGTGGATGGGGTAGAGTTTAGCAGCTTAGACTTTGTTTCTAAAAAGTTTAGCTTAAAATTAGTTCCTGGAAAGGAAAAAAAGGCCTTGAAGGAAATAAAGGCTATAATAAATGAACTAGAGCCAGACGTGGAAATTCTTAGCCAGGCAGAGGCTAGGGCGAGAAATGTTCAGGCTAATACAGCAACTTGTGATGGAACATGTGATATAGGTGAGGAAAAGAAAAGTGGACTTATAGAGAGATTTAAGGATGCAACAAAAAATGAAAGTTTTATGAAGATTTTAATAGCATCTGTTTTATTCTTCCTACCAATTATATTTAAAATAGATGGACCAGCAAGGGTTGTTATATACGGTATAGCTTATTTAACAGTTGGATTGGAAATAATAGTTCGTGCTTTTAGAAATGTAAGGGCAGGACAACCTTTTGATGAATATTTCCTAATGACTATTGCAACAGCAGGAGCCTTTATAATAGGTGAGTATCCAGAAGGTGTAGCTGTTATGCTTTTATATCAAATAGGAGAATATTTACAAGGTTTAGCAGTAAATCATTCAAGAAAGTCTATAACATCTTTAATGGATATTAGACCAGACTATGCTAACTTAGAAGAGGATGGGGAGACTATAGTAGTAGATCCATCAAATGTTCATATAGGTGATTATATAATTATAAGACCAGGTGAAAAAGTACCTTTAGATGGTGTCTTAGTAGAAGGAGAGTCTTTCCTGGATACTTCAAATATAACAGGAGAATCAGTACCAAGAAAAGTAGTTAAGGGAGATCAAATCCTAAGTGGTTCAATTAACCAGGAAGGCTTACTAAAGGTTCAGGTTACAAAAGAATTTGAAGACTCAACTGTATCAAAGGTTCTAGATTTAGTAGAGAATGCTTCTAGCAAGAAGGCTCCAACAGAAAACTTTATAACTAAGTTTGCAAGATATTATACACCAGTGGTAGTTTTAACAGCTATAGTTATAGGACTTATTATACCTTTAGTATTTTCTTATAGTATAAAGGACTGGGCTTATAGGGCCTTTGTATTTTTAGTAATATCCTGTCCGTGTGCCTTAGTAATATCCATACCTTTAGGTTTCTTTGGAGGAATTGGTGGGGCAAGCAAGGAAGGTATTTTAATAAAAGGTGGAAACTATTTAGAAGGCCTAAATGATGTAGACACTCTAGTTTTTGATAAGACAGGGACAATAACAAAGGGTAATTTTGAAGTATCACAAATAGATAGCTATGGAGGCTTAAGCCAGGAAGAAATTTTAGAAATTGGGGCTTATGGAGAATTTTATTCAAACCACCCTATAGGAAAATCTATAGTTTCTAAATATGACAAGGAAATAGATGAGTCAAGAATAAAGGATTATAAGGAAATATCAGGAAAAGGTATTGAAGTTCTTATAGATGGAAAGAAGGTATTACTAGGTAATGCTAAGTTATTGGAAGACAATAATATAGAAGTAGAAGAAACAAAGGCTATTGGTACTATAGCTTATATAGCTAGGGAAGGAAAACATATAGGTACAATAGTAGTTTCAGATACTTTAAAGGAAAATGTAATTGAAGATATAAGTAGGCTTAAGGCTAGGGGAATTAAGAGAACAATTATGTTATCTGGAGATAATGAAAAGACAGCTCTGGCAGTAGGGGAACAGGTAGGAATAGATGAAGCCTATGGAAATCTCTTACCACAGGATAAGGTAGAAAAGTTTGAATCTATTCTTGAGGAAAGTGATAAGAAGGTAGCCTTTATAGGAGATGGGGTAAATGATGCTCCAGCCTTAGCCAGGGCAGATATTGGTATAGCTATGGGAGGTTTAGGATCTGATGCGGCTATAGAAGCCTCTGATATAGTAATTATGACAGATGAAATTGGCAAGATAAATACAGCCTTGGGAATTGCGTCAAAAACTAAAAAGATTGTAACTCAAAACATATATTTAGCCTTAGGAGTGAAACTTATAGTATTAGTTCTAGGAGCTTTAGGAAAGGCAAATATGTGGATGGCAGTGTTTGCAGACGTAGGAGTTTCAATTTTAGCTATATTTAATTCAATTAGAGCATTAAAGGTAGAAGATTAATCTTCTACCTTTA
>JASKZW010000160.1 GCA_030147425.1 Tissierellales bacterium | reverse complement strand
AAAACTCCCTTCTCGCCATAACTGGTGTAGGAGGGAGTTTTGTCTATGTTCTTCTTTATATGTAGATGTGAATAGCAATGTTAAAAAAGATTATATTCTTGCTCTTTAGAAGTAATGATAACTACGTATGTATAAAAAAGAGCAATGAAAGGGAGTATAACAATGACAACAATGACAAACGTTACTCAAACAAACAACTGCCAATGGTTAGAGGTACATGAAACAGAGGATGGTGTTCTTGCATTCGTTCATTTCGATGAACACGACAAGAAAAAAAGTGTAGAAGGACATCAAAGCATTCGTTTTGTAATTAACGATAACGAACGAGCAGCGGAAATCAAAGAACTTGCTAAACAACCGTCAGAAGACTTCTCTACGTTCTACCAACAGTTCGTTGAAGTCTTTCATGGGTGAACAGTGTATTTAAGGAAATTGCCTAAAGACAGCTAGTAAAGGGAATAGAAGTCCTAGTCAGATGTGAACCGCAAGTAGGTCAATACTTACTTGTGGTTTTTTGTTTTGGTAAAAGTATAACCATCACTTTCATATAGTCATCCTTCTATCTACATAACTCTCTGCATAACTATCCCTCTATCTATACAGCACTTCAACAAACTGTTTCCGAAAGGGATATAACATGTACGGTTTCAAATGTAACCATACATAACAAGGTTTACAATTTACGATAAGAGGTAGATAATAGGTAGAGTGTGTATGAATGAACAATGAGGTGATTACTAATGAACAAAGAACTTACAAAAGAAGAAGAGAATGAACAAGTTGAGTTGATTGAGTGCGCTGCCATTGATTGCACAAACACATTCGAACCCTTCATGAATATCAAAAAGTATTGTTCTAAACAATGCAGAAATAGAGAACGTTCCCGTCTTCAAAGAGAAGAATGGGCTTCAGAAGGTTTATGTATTCGTTGTGGAAAAGAAAATGATAATCTCGATGAGGGTATTCAACAATGTACAAGTTGTTTAGAAACAGGAAGAAAATATTACGCAGAACGAAAAGAGAAGTTCCAACAAAAAAGAAAAGAGCAACTCTTAAAGAGAATTAAAAAGAGTGCAGAACAACGACAAAAGAAACAAGCGAAATAATCAAAAAATAAAAAGAAAGCAGCTACGCTAACTGATATGCGAGTAGATGCTAAAAAGACCTTCTCCTAAGGAAAGAGAGGGTCTTTTTTGTGTTAGTACAAGGTATTCCTTTAGATAGAACTGTATCGTGTGTGAGAGCTTTCGTAGGCATATTCGCAGCGGGGTACAGTAAAACATATCTCACGTATTTCTAACACCCAACAAACAACCGCTGCGTGCCTAGACGTGCCTAGAAATACGTACCCAGTTGACATACCTAGATTATGTGAACGCATTGCACCTGTATTGCCTATCTGCCTATCTACACGACATTATTTGTACAGATGTCTACACAATCTCTTATACTCGGTGTCTATCTCACGCATATGTACAGTGTGACTATGCCAGATGGCGCATACAGGCTTATCTACGTGCTAGTGCTACATATCCCCCTCTATTTCAGTAGAAGGTGCTAGAGAAGGGGAAGAAGGCGATAACTGTTTTTCTCTTTTTTTCAACAACCGTTCTTCTTTCTCTCTCTCTCGTATCGCTTTCAACTCTAAAAACTCTTGTTCGTTTAGTAGGTGGTTATCAGCAGTGAGTTGTACCCCGTACTTCTTTTCCAATGGAGCGACATAATTTAAGAACTCTTGCTCGTTTACATAGAGTGTGACATTGCTGTACGAATCTTCCTCTTCGCTCCAGCGGTTATCCCATCGGAAGAACGTCAAGCGACTTCGCAGCGGTTCACTCACACTCGATAGAGTAAGAGCAGGAAGAGTAATTTTGTTATATAGAATATGTGGGTGGTCTGCTAGCGGAACGACTGAAAGGTTCTCTCGGTTAACCCAATGTACAGAGTGGAAAGAAACATCCAAAGACGTGTTTTCATCTGTATGAAGGTGAAGGATATATTCCTCTCCTTCTTTCGACCAGTCGACTGCTGTCAGTAACGCTCGTCCTTTTTCTTCTATTCGATGTTCATACCGATATTCCTCTACTTCCCTATCTACTACACGCATTTCTTCATAGTAACGTACTGCAACAGCAACTAACAATGAGATACTCACAAACAAAATAAACCATCGCTTATTCCTTGTGCGGATATTGTTGTTTTCCTTCATGATTGTCACTCTTTCATTTTCTCGTATTCTTCTAAACGAGGTATGATATTATTTTTTAGCCATGCACGCTCGGTGTCTTTTAATGAGATGGTATATTCCTTCGATAAGGTATTCTCTAACACGGTTAATTCATGAGTAGCTTGCTCTACCATTGTGTCGCTCGTGGAATGCGTATCTATGACTTGTTGAGTGTATTCATCTAACTCATCTTCTGCTTGATAGATATTCGACATCAATAAGTTTTGATTGTACGTATGCAATTGGTTGAGTTCCATATTGGTATACATGCCACCTATCGCTCCAATCACCGTCAAAGTTAAAACAGTGTAACGATGATAAGAAGGAACTTTCCGTTCGATGAGCAGTACCAATAAAATGAACCCAGCGGTTACTAATAGCAAAGATAAGATATAAATTGGTTCGAGTATGCCAACAGGCTCTAACCCCTCGGTAATAATCGTTTCAAGGTCTGTCATACGTAATATCACCCTTTCAGTATCGTCATGAATATCTGTACATCATGTTCTTTGTAGAACTGGTTATAATAACCGCTGCGAAAACTCTATATACGTATATATGGTAGATGCAGATTTGTAGAAAGTGACATATAGAGTAGTACATAAAAAACTACATACAGAAACAAACAATCGTTATCCGTGTTTCTTTCTACCGCAGTCCATCAAACAGCTAGTCCTTATAATAAGCTCTATCAGTATCATAGAACCGTTGGAAGTCGGTTATAGTACGGATGTGTTGTGATTAATCACATATCAATAGCGCAGCGGTGCTGTTGTTATATGCAGAGTGATTGTTATGCACCACGCAGATTGCTTGTATGCAACGTTGTTGTTATACACTACGCAGCGGTCATGAACGTTTCTTTGTAACATGCAAGGGAATGATTATTACGTCAGATGTACTTAGAGATGTAGAGAAATTGTGTTCGCCATTGAGAAACTGTCCAATCTGCTATAAGCGTGAGGAAGTCCTGTTTGTACGATTGGTACTCTTGGTGTGTCCATTGACTACCTTCCTCTCGATGACCTACTAATAGCGGTAAAAGGTCTACAAAACAGTTTTCATAGTCCTCATTAGACAAGTTCTGATAATCAATAGTATCGAATAGGCGACACTCCTCTGAAGTCATACGTTCTAATACAAAGACATCAGGTAATAATTCTTTCACTACGAGATGATGAACGTGTTCGTTGATTTCCAAACGGTAGTACGAATGAGCATCTAATAAGATTACCAACGTGTGGTTATCTAAAGAGCATCTTGTATAAGTAACATCTTTCACTACATCAACTGCATCCATAGAGGACAGTTCATATAGTTGTACATGTTGTAAAAAAGAATGATTGATAGTAAGTGTGTAGTCTGCGATATTCTCATGTGATTGTTTCATAAGTGACCCCTCCCGTTGTTAGTTAATAAGTACGTCGGTTAAAAAAACCACCCCTCTAGTAGAGTAGGTGGTTAAAAGTACATGACAAGTAACTTCTTGCTACATTAATGGGTGGATGAAACGACAATCGTGTGATTATTCATCATCTTCGTCCTCATCTTCATTGTCGTCTTCCTCATCGTCCTCATCTTCATCTATATCCTCATCATCTGTTTCGTCATCTTCATCATCTTCGTCTTCGTCTTCGTCCACTTCTACTTCATCATCATCTTCGTATTCTTCTGTTTCCTCATCTTCATCCATATCATCCATATCCTCTAAATCGTAATCTCTGCTTTTTCGCTTTTGATTTGGTAAACGGATGCGTTCGTTCTTATCTCCATATTCCTCATTCCAACGCTCCATTAATTCGAAATTCCCTGCATTAAATTCTTTGAGGTAAGGTTTGATATAGAGTTCTTCATAGAATTTATAAAACTCGTCATCCTCTTCTTTGGTTAAGTAATAACCTTTTCGGAAAAATGGTTGCATGAGTAATTGATAAGAGCTGTGGCTCATTCGCTTAGGGTATTGTAAAAAGTTCTTCGATGAATGTAACCACTCCTCTATTTCATCTCCTCTATCCTCTATATGGTAGATATAGGTATTAGCAGCAAGCACACGTGCCTCCTCTTTCTGTTCATCTAGCGAGGTGTTATTACTACTTCCTAGATAAAAAGACACTCCCGCTGCGACTAGAAGAACAATACCGATAATAATAGGTTTCTTGTTGTCTTTGTAACCTAGAGCATAGCGGTATATGGCATAGCCGATTAAAATTGCACCGAATATGATAAGGATAGTGACTAACCCGTAAAGACCTACTGTCAACCATTCGTTTTGACCGACATTTTCTACTTCGGATATACTCATAATCGCATCACTAAAGTCAGGCATTTCCTCACGAGCATCAAAGTCACGTAAGACCGCTTCGTATTCGCTCAACTCATTATTTTTCATTGTACCCCTCCTTTGTATATAAAAGTGGATAAGAAGTAAGAAAGAAACAGAGCAATCATAATCGTCTACCTACCAAATGAAATACTCTCATCTTCCGTATACGCTTTTGTTTGAAAGTAGACAGGTAGTGACAAATAGTAATTATGATTGTTATATCTAGTATCAACCAAATACGCATGTATTATTCAAAAACTCTTTGTTTTTTTGAAAAGGCAATAGCGGTGGATGAAAAAGAAGAGGAACAATTTTTGGTAGAGTGTAATAACTCATAACGTACAACACAAAATATTTATGTATGTGACTAATAAGAATTATGTACGACAAGCACAATTTTTATGTAGTATATACACAATATTTATGTATGAAACAGATGACATTTATATATTGATGAAGAGATACACCACATACAGAAAATAAGAAGATGAGGATACTCTTTATAACAACTCACACAAATCTTCTTAACTATCTGCATACAAAAAGAAAAATTCAACCGCTGCGCTTTTGATATACGAACCTTCATAGAATACAGAAGGAATGTGCCAGACAATTACAACAAAGTTATTCTCACGCAGCGGACACAAGAGGTTAGAAAACAGACAGGATAACTTGCGGTAACTTACAGAAAAAAAGAGAGAATAGGTAAGTGAGGAAGAGGAACAAACCGAAGAAAGAAAAGAAGAATACATAGATATATCATGAAAGAGAAAAAGTAGAAAGTCAGAAAGAATGAATAAAGAAGAACAGAAGTAAGCATTCAGCATACAAACTAGAAAAGTAGTGTTCGATAAAATAGAGTTTGTCTGACACATCCCCATTTCCATTTCCATTTCCATTTACTTTGGATAGAAAAGAGGAAAGAATGTATAGCCTATTTCTATTGCTAGGCTCTTAACTTAGTTAATACCCGCACTAGCGGGTAGTTGATTCTTTAGGTGTCGAGAGAAGTG
>JASKZW010000023.1 GCA_030147425.1 Tissierellales bacterium | reverse complement strand
GATACAACTATAGTATCTGAGCCTTCTTTTTTTGCATATTCTTTCACAGCTTTAACATGGTCATTTTCTATACCATTAACTAAATCATCTTCAGAAATATTACAAGTATATAAGACAGGCTTTAAAGATAAAAGATTAAAGTTTTTTATTAGTTCATATTCTTCATCAGTAAAGTCAAGAGTTCTTAAAGGCTTGTCATTTTCTATAGCTTCCTGTAATCTGCTTAAAAGATCAAACTCTTTCTTTGCTTCCTTATCACTTTTAGCCTGGTTTCTAATCCTATCAATTCTTCTTGTTATTATATCTAAATCTGAGAACATTAATTCTAGATTTATAATTTCAATATCATTTATAGGGTTAATATCTCCTTCAACATGTGTAATGCTATCATCTTCGAAGCATCTCACTACATGAACTATAGCCTCAACTTCCCTAATATGGGATAGGAACTTATTACCTAAACCTTCTCCCTTACTAGCTCCCTTAACTAAACCAGCAATATCAACGAATTCTATAGTTGCTGGTAAAATTCTTTCTGGCTTTACAACTTCTGCTAGCATTTCTAATCTTTCATCTGGAACAGTAACTATACCTACATTAGGTTCTATAGTACAAAAAGGATAATTTGCTGCTTCTGCCTTAGCAGAGGTTAAAGCGTTAAAAATAGTACTTTTGCCGACATTTGGTAATCCTACAATACCTAGTTTCATGAAACCTTCCTTTCTTTAGTATATTAACAACAAGATTTATTATATAGGAAAGTTATAAAAGCTTCAACTTTATTAGTTATTTTTAATGTATATATGTATATTTATGTTATAATATATTATGAGGTATATTATATTGAAATGGTAGGTGAAGGATTTGAATTCAGTTGCTTTTGAAATATTTGGTATAGAAATACAATGGTATGGAGTTATAATTACCTTGGCAGCTATAATTGGCCTGTTTTTGGCAATAAGGGAAGCTGAAAGAAGGGGAATAAAAGAAGATGATTTATTAGATTTGTTTATTTATGCATTAATTCCATCCATATTAGGTGCAAGACTATATTATGTTATATTTTCTTGGGACTTATATAAGGATAATCCTATATCTGCCTTAAATATAAGAAATGGTGGACTAGCCATACATGGTGGAATCATAACTGCAGTTATTATAGCAGTAATATTCTCCAAAAAGAGAAAAATAAGTTTCTGGACCTTGGCTGATATATCAGCTCCAAGCTTAGTTTTAGCCCAGTCTATAGGACGCTGGGGGAACTATATAAACCAAGAAGCTTATGGAAGGCCAACAGACCTACCGTGGGGAATAGTAATAGATGGAATTAAGGTCCATCCAACTTTTTTCTATGAATCTCTTGGAGACTTTTTAATTTTTTTATTTCTCTTATGGTATAGGGATAATAAAGACTATGTAGATGGGGATATTTTCTTACTCTATATAATCTTATATTCAGTATTAAGATTTTTTGTTGAAGGGCTTAGGATAGATAGTTTAATGTGGGGAAATATTAGAGTTGCCCAATTAATAAGCCTTATATCTATAGGGATAGGTATTTATTATATGAGGAAGCAAAGAAGTAAATAGGAGTGATTATTTGGAATTTAAACATACACCGGTTCTATTAGAAGAAGTAATTAATGGACTGAATATAAATAAGGATGGAATATATGTAGATGGTACAACAGGTGGTGGTGGACACTCAAGGGAAATAGTAAGTCGCTTAGATAAGGGAAGGCTAATTTGTATAGATCAAGACCAAAGAGCCTTGGAGGCAGCTAAGAAAAACTTAAGTGACTACCTAGACAAAATTACATTTGTTCATGATAATTATTCAAATATAAATAATATATTAGATAGCTTATCTATTGATAAAGTAGATGGTATTCTACTAGATATAGGGGTATCATCATATCAATTAGATAAGTCTTCAAGGGGTTTTTCCTATCACAAAGATGCGCCTTTAGATATGCGTATGGATAGGACAAAAGAATTATCTGCTTGGAATGTAGTTAATGAGTATGGGGAAAAGGAATTAGAAGATATTATATTTAATTATGGTGAAGAAAGGTGGGCAAGGAGAATAGCTGAGTTTATAGTGGAGGAAAGAAAAAATAAAACTATAGACACTACCTTAGAATTAGTGGAGGTAATAAAAAAGGCTATTCCTAAGGGAGCTAGGGAATCTAGCCACCCAGGTAAAAAAACTTTCCAAGCCATAAGAATTGAGGTTAATAGGGAACTTGACGTTTTAGAAAAGGGTATTGAAGATATGGTAGATAGATTAAACCCTAAGGGACGCTTGGCTATAATAACCTTTCATTCTTTAGAAGATAGGATAGTTAAGCATGAATATAGGTATTTAAATAAGGCTTGTATCTGCCCAGCAGAATTACCTATTTGTGCCTGTGACAAAGAGAGAGAAGTTAAGATAATAACAAGAAAACCTATAATACCTTCTAAAAAGGAAATAGAAATGAATCCAAGATCTAGAAGTTCTAAATTAAGAATAGTAGAAAAAATTTAATTTAGAAAAATACTGGGGGGAAGAAACTAATGTTAGCTAGAAAGCAAGAAGTTTTTGAAAGGGACTATCAGGATAATAAAGAAGAAGTTAATAGGAGGCAAGTTGGAAAAAATAAAAAACCAAAGAAAAACATAAATTTTAAAAATATAATCCTAGGTTTTTTATTTGTAGGTTTTTTCCTTGCTGCATCTTTATTACATAGGGATAGTTTAATTGCACAGAAAAAAATAGAAATTTTAGACATTGAGAATGAAATCTTAGAACTAGAGCAGGAAAAAGAATATGTTTTAGTTTCCTTAGAGGAAATTAA
>JASKZW010000119.1 GCA_030147425.1 Tissierellales bacterium | reverse complement strand
GGATTTCATATAGGGCTAACTGACTTATTAGCCTCTTATAATATAAGACCAAGTCATAGCCTAGGACTAAGTCTAGGAGAATTATCTTCCCTCTATGGACTAGGAGGAATAGCTAGGGAGGACTTATTTAAATTGGCTATTTACAGGGGAGACTTAATGTCTAGGATAGAAGGTCAGATAGACTCATCTATGCTTGCTGTATTTACTTCTGATCTAGAACTTTTGCATAGTTTATGTGAAAAGTATAGTGATAAGGAAGATTTAGTAGAAATTTCTAATATTAATTTAAGGGAGCAGATAGTAATATCTGGTTCTAAAAAGGCTTTAGCTCCTTTATTAGAAGAATTAAAGAAAAGAAAAATTAGATCAATAAGTTTAAATACTAGTGGCCCCTTTCATACTTCTTACATGGATTATGCAGAGGAAGAAATTAGGAGTTATCTAGAGGACTTGGAAATAAAGGACTTCAAGGGGAAAATTTATTCTAATTATAAGGGAGACTATATGGTCAAAGAGGAAATAAAGGAAGCTTGGGCCAGGCAGGTAAGTAGTACAGCTAGGCTTTGTCCTTGCCTGGAAAAAATAGCCCAGGCAGACCTAGACTTTTATATAGAGCTAGGACATAAGGGTGTATTGGCTAAAATGCTAAAGAGAATAGATAAAAATCTTAAGGTCTATTCTATAGGAACTAAGGAAGACTTTGAAAATTTTTTAAGAGAGGTGGGGAAAAATGAATAGGCTTGCTTTGTTAACTGGAGGAAGTGGTGGTATAGGTGAGGCCTTGGCCTATAGTTTGGCTAGGAATAAGGTGGATATTATTTTAAATTATAGAAGTCAAAAGGATAGGGCGGAAAAAATTAAGTCTAACTGCGAAAAAGAAGGAGTAAAGGTATATCTTTACCAGGGGGATATAAGTGATTCGGATAAGGTTAGGGAGCTTTTTGCCTATATTAAGGAAGAGTTTGGAAGTTTGGATATCCTAATAAACAATGCCGGAATTACCAGGGACAGTTTAATAATAAAGATGAAGGATGAAGATTTTGAAGAGGTTTTACAAACTAATCTAACAGCTGCCTTTTACTTAATGAGGGAGGCTTCTAGGCTTATGATAAGGGCTAGAAAGGGAAAGATTATAAATATATCTAGTATTGTAGGCATAAGGGGAAATCCAGGGCAGGTTAATTATGCAGCTAGTAAGGCAGGACTAATAGCTATGACTAAAAGTCTGGCCAAGGAGTTAGGCAGGAGAAGTATAAATGTAAATACTATAGCTCCTGGTTTTATAGAAACAGAAATGACTAGGGTCTTGCCTAAGGAATATATAAGGAAGATGGAGGAATCTATAGCCTTAGGAAGATTAGGCAGACCAGAAGATATAGCCAATATGCTAGAATTTTTAATTTCTAATAAGGCTGACTATATAACAGGCCAGACTTTAGTGGTAGATGGAGGATTGAGTATTTAATGGAAAAAAGGAGAGTAGTTATAACAGGACTAGGGGCAGTAAGTCCTATAGGAAATACTAAAGAGGAAATTTTATTAAGTGTTAAGAATTCTAAGCATGGTATAGGAAAGATAAGCAAATTTGATACAGAGGACTTTAAGGTAAAATTGGCAGGGGAAGTTAAAGACTTAGATTGGGAAGATTATCTTAGTAAAAAAGAGAAGAAAAGACTAGACTTAGTTAGTTGTTTTGGCCTTGTAGCAGCAGGAAAGGCCTTAGAGGATAGTAGGCTAGACTTAGATCAGATAGATAGGAATAGGATAGGGGTTTATATGTCTTCAGGCATAGGAGGTTTAAAGACTATAGAGGAGGAAGCAGAAAGAGGGCAAAAGTATGGCTTTGAAAAGTTGTCTCCCTTTTTTATACCTAAGACTATAATAAACTTACTAGGGTCTAATATAGCTGTAAAATATGGCCTCCATGGTAGTTGTTTAAGCCCAGTCACTGCCTGTGCTGGAAGTTCAACTAGTATAGGAGAGGCCTTTAGAGCTATAAAGGATGGGTATTTAGACTGGGCCTTGGCTGGTGGTTCAGAGGCTAGCATTACTAAGTTGGGAATAGGAGGTTTTTCTTCAATGAGAGCCTTATCTACTAGCCAGGATCCAGACAGGGCTAGCATACCCTTTGATAGGGAAAGAGATGGCTTTGTTATGGGAGAGGGGGCTGGAGTCCTGATCTTAGAAGATTTGGAAAAGGCTCAGGCTAGGGGAGCCTATATATATGGGGAAGTCTTAGGCTATGGTGCTAGTTGTGATGGAGAACATATAACAGCTCCTAATAAGGAGGGGACCTATGCTTCTAGGGCTATGGATATGGCAGTTAGGGAGGGAGGTCTGTCTAAAAGTCAGATAGGCTATATTAATGCCCATGGGACTTCTACCCAGCTTAATGATATGGCTGAAACTAAGGCTATAAAAAAATCTTTTCCTAATTATCAAGATATTTATGTAAGCTCATCAAAGTCTATGACAGGCCATCTTTTAAGTGCTAGTGGAGTAGTAGAAGCTATAGTTAGCCTTTTGGCTTTGGAAGAAGGACTTTTACCTCCTAATGTAAACTATAGGGAGAAAGATCCAGCTTGTGATTTAAATATTGTAGCTAATCAGGCTAAAAAGGCCTCTATAGACTACTTTCTCAGCAACTCCTTTGGCTTTGGTGGCCATAATGTTTCAGTTTTATTTGGGAGGGGGAAATTTTAAATGGAGCTTAATATAAAAGAGATAAAGGAAATAATACCCCATGAATACCCCTTTCTTCTTATAGATAAGGTTATAGGGGGCGAAGAAGGAAAATGGATTAGGGCAATAAAAAATTTAACCTATAATGAAAGTTTTTTCCAGGGGCACTTTCCAAACTATCCTATTATGCCTGGAGTTCTTATAGTAGAGGCTATGGCCCAGGCAGGGGCTGTGTGTATTTTATCCCAGGAAGAACATAGGGGAAAGAAGGCTTTTTTTGCAGGTATAAAAAATTTAAGATTTAAAAGACCAGTATATCCAGGGGATGTTTTAGTTTTAGAATCTAAGATTGAGAAGGTGAAAATGAACATAGGTTGGGCTAGGGGCATAGCTAAAGTGGATGGGGAAGTTTGTTGTGAAGGCCAGGTTAGTTTTGCCCTAGGTGAATAAGTTGTATATAGGATTCTCTTTTGATAAAATAGGATAAAAGGTAAAGTGAGGTTTGGATATGCTGGAGAAGTTATTTAATGATGTATATGAGAAATTTAAATTAAGTTTTTATAATAGTATTTTCAAAGGTTTTGAGGATAGGGAGGCAAGCCTTACTTCAACGGAGATTTTTTGCTTAGAGGTTATAAATGCCTTAGATAAGCCTACTATTGGTGAGCTAACTGAGTTTATGGAGGTCTCCCAGCCTAATATGGCCTATAGGGTTTCCCAACTTATGAATAAAGGCTATATAAAGAAGCTCCAATCTCCTGAAGATAGGAGGGAGTATTTTCTAGAACCGACGGAAAAGTTTTATGCTTACTATGATATAAGAAGTAAGTATATTGAAACAGTTATATCTAGGGTGGAGGAAAGTTTTCCAGAAGAAGATATAGATACACTAAAGGAAATTTTATCAGTTATGTCCCAGGATCTTATGCCTGAGGTAACAGATTTTATGGATAATTTAAAAAGTAGGCAGGTATTAAAAAAGTAGGAGAAAAATCTCCTACTTTTTCTTATTTATATTTCAACCTGATGGTATTTTTTCTTTCCTCTTCTAACTAGGATTTTTCCATCCTCAAAGTCATCTAGGCTAACCATATGTCTAGGGTCTGTTATTTTAACATCATTTATTGAAACCCCACCTTGTTGAACAAATCTTCTTGCCTCACCATTAGATTGAGCCAGGTCTAGGCTAGTTAAAAGATTTAACACTCCCATGCCTTCCTTAAAGTCTTCCTCAGACATTTTAGTTGTAGGCATGTCTTCAGCTAAGCCACCCTTTTCAAATAGAGCTTTTGCAGCTTCTTGAGCCTTGATAGCTTCCTCTTCACCATGAACAGTCTTAGTTACTTCAAAAGCTAGTAATTCCTTACCCTTATTGATTTCTGCTCCTTCTAGCTTAGCAATTTCTTCAATTTCTTCCATAGGAACAAAGGTTAATAATTTTAAGAATTTAACAACATCCCTGTCGTCAACATTTCTTAGGTATTGATATAGTTCATATGGAGGAGTTTTCTCTGGATCTAACCAGATAGTTCCTGTTCCTGTCTTACCCATTTTAACTCCATCAGCAGTAGTTAAAAGTTTAAAGGTCATTGAATAAACTTTTTCTTGCTCTACCTTACGAACTAGCTCAAAACCACCAATCATATTAGACCATTGGTCACTTCCGCCTAATTGTA
>JASKZW010000118.1 GCA_030147425.1 Tissierellales bacterium | reverse complement strand
GTCTTTAAAAAAATTGTTCACATGACCCCTAAGGAATATAGGACTGACCTTAAAAAAACTTTTTAATTTTAAATTTACTTAGCATAAGAACTGATAGAAGGGTTACCAGAACTATATTTTCACTAGTTATATTCTTAACTAAGCCTAGTCTTAGACTTATATCTAAGAAATGCTTTAAAGCCAAAACTATTCCTGCAATTGTTATAGGTAACCCAACTATATATTCATCACTACTATCATCTATGTTAAATCTTGCTAGTCTAAAAATACCTGATAAAACAAAAAATATAGGTACTAAAAAACTTAATCCTTGCTGGAGGTTAGGATCTATTATCCACCAGATTATTACTGGTGCTAGACCAAAAGAAACTAGATCACATAGGGAGTCTAACTCTTTTCCAAAATTGCTAACTGCATCAAGTTTTCTAGCCAAATACCCATCCAGTTTATCCATAAATCCAGCCATTACTATTAAAGAACTGGCTATTTTTAAACTATAGATTTCTCCAGTCAAACTAAAAAATATACTTAATAAACCAAAAAAGCATCCAGTAAAAGTTACTAGACTTGGTATATATAAATAAATACTTAAAGTTTTATACTTTAATTTTTCCAAAAGAATCACCTTTCCTAAAAACTTTCCAAGTTTTTTCTCCTAAAACTATAAGGCTACTTAAAATAAATTCAAAAAATAGATTAGTTAGCTTAAATAAAAAAGCTATTAAAATACTTGCTTCCACTGGAATTTTAAAAGTTTTCAATAGGATAATTAAAGAACTTTCAAAGGCTCCAAAACCTCCTACTGATAAGGGAAGTGCTCCTAATAAATAACTTAGATAGCTAATAGATATAATCAATGGAAAACTAAGCCTATATCCAGCTGCCCTTACAATAATATAGAGTTTAAAAGGGTATAAAATCCAGATTAACATTCCTATAGGTAAGTTAAAAATAAAATCTTTTTTTCTATCCCTAAAAAAATCTATTCCTTCCCTTATATTTTTAATAAGAAGCCTTACTTTTTTCTCTTTTATATATTTACTTACTAGTTTTCCACAAATTAAAATAAGAAGCATTAATGAAAAAATTAATAAAATAATTTTATTAAAATTTAAGGATATCTTATATCTAAAGGCCCAGAAAAGACTATATAATACAAAAATTAGAAAGCTTATTCCACTTATTAATTTTTGGCTTGCTAGTATGGATACAGCTCTATAGAAATCAATATCTAACCTAGACTTTAAATCTACTAATCTTTTATAATCCCCACCTACCTTTACTCCAGGTGTTATAAAGTCAATTATATTCCCTAAACTATTCATACAAAGGCTAGATAAATAACTAGCCTTCTCTCCATGTAAATTTATTAAAAAATACCACTGTAAGGAAGTAAGTAAAATTGTAAATAATTGCAGTATAAGTACTATAGCTATATAGTCTATTCTTACCAGACTCAAACTATCCATTAATTTATGAATTTCTAAATTTTTAATTGCTAGAAATAATAATATTGAAAATAAAATATACTTAATATATTTCTTCATTAGCATTTCTCCAATATTAAAGGATCTGTCATAGTAGTAAATATACTTAAAGATTTTCTTTTATTTAAATTTTTACTCTTATATTTCTTAGGAATTTGAGAATAAAAGCAGGATAAAAGCTTTTTAGAATCCCTAACAATTATTCTTTGCCCCTTGCTCGAATTTTTCCATACATTATCTAAAACATCCTTTTTAGGTTCAACCTGTAAGGCAATATGGACTATGTCATAGCTTTTAGTATTTATTTTTCGGCCGTCTCCCTTAATTATCCTTATCTTCTTGTCTAATCCTAATTTTCTAATAAGTTTTCTTGACTGTATTATAGCCCTATCATCATTATCAAGCACATCTACACTTGCTCCTGACTGATAGTAAAGCTGAAGGGCTGTACAGGGAGCAGCCCCTCCTCCTATGCATAAAATTCTATCAGTCTCTTTTATATTAGATAAATTTATTTCCCTAGCTACAGTTGCCTTATAATATTTTTGATAAAGATTTAATATAAATTTATTTTTACATAATAAATTCTCAAATGACTTACAAATAAATTTAATCATTTACCTCCACCTACCCTAATATAAATTGACCTAGATGATTAATCAATCCACCAAAAAAGAAAGCTGCTATAGTTGTAGATAGGGCTATTCTAACTGCATATTTTACAGAAAACTCCTCTGCTAATACTCCAAAAACTGATAAGCAAGGTAAGTAAAATAAAGCTACAACTGACCCAACTACTAATTGTAAAGTAGTTAGATTAAGTTCTAATAGGGGTAAAACTGCTAACTCCCTTCTAATAATTCCTAATAAAAGTGCTAAACTTGTTTCCTTTGGTAGGCCTAACCAAGTTTCTACAAAAGGAGCTATAAATCTACTTAAACCATTAAGTACGCCCGTTTCTGCAATAAAGGCTGCTATTAAGATTCCTATAATCATAGGGCCTTCTGCATCTACTAGAAAATGCTTCATTCTTATTTTCAGCTTAGTTTTAAAAGCAGTTTTATCTGGTAGTAATAAGTTAGGAATTTCTAATAGTATAGGTTGATTCTGCCCTGGTATCATCTTATTCATAAGAACTCCTACTCCTATCATTACTAAGATAGAAATCAAATAGACAAATAAAAGAGCTCCTATAGATCTATCTCCCAATAGGGAAATAAAGGCCGCTGATTGGGAAGCACATGGAACACCAAAGGCTATTAATGCTGCTACTATCTTTCTTTCCTTCTCACTATTAGCTGCCCTTGTTCCTAGTATTGCAGGTACTGCACAACCATAACCTAGCATAATAGGGATTATATTTCCTCCTTGGATTCCTATTTTTCTTAATAATCCATCAGCTAAAACTCCTATTCTAGGTAAGTATCCACTATCTTCTAAAAATGAAAACACTAAGTAAAATAAAAATACATAGGGAAGTATTAAAGCAAAGGGCCATTCTATCCCTATTGTGAAAATTCCGAATTCTCCGACTAAAAGGTTTCTAAAAATACCTGCTGGAATAACCAAGGATACTAATCTAGTTAACTGAGGCACTATAAAGTCTCTTATTAAAGGCAAAAGTATAAGAGCCCTCAAAGCCTTTCCTCCCCCAACTACTAAGCCTAGGGATACTAATAAAACCAATATAGCTATAGGAATTCCAGGCCAAGGTTCTATTGTCCATTTTTCCAGTTTATCAATAAAAGTAATATCTTGTTCAAAATAACTTTCTACATCCTTGGCAACTTTTTTTATTTCTAGCCATCTTTCCTTCTCTTTTAATTTTTTAATCCTAACAATATCTTTATCTGATATCTTAAAACTAGTTTGCAAAATATCCCTAAGTCCTTTATTTTTTATAGCCACCGTTTCTATCACTGGTCCACCTAAATATTTAGATAGTTTCTCAGAATCAATCTTTATACCTTTTCTCTCAGCTACATCAACTAAATTAAGACTATAAACTATAGGTATGTTAAACTCTCTTAATTGATAGGCCAGGTCTAAATTTCTTTCTAGATGGCTAGCGTCTAAAACATAGATTATAGCATCTGCGCCTTCTTCTAAAAGAGCTAAGGCTACTTTCTCTGCATCTGAGCTTGCCTCTAATGAATAAGTACCTGGAACATCTATTAATACTCCTTCTTGTCGGCCAAATCTTATATCTCCCTTTGTATAGTCAACTGTAGTACCTGTATAATTGGAGCAGTCTACATTTACTCCAGTTAGTTTAGAAAATATAACACTTTTTCCCACATTAGGATTACCCATAAGAAGGATTTTCTTCTTAGACACTTACATCTCCTCCACTTCTATTTTTTCTGCTATATGGTAGTCAATAGCTATACTTCGATTTTTTACTTTAACAACTACTGGCCCTTTAAGAGGTTGCTTAGTTTCAAAAGTAAAATCTAAGCCTTGCCTAAAACCTAATACCTTAAGCAAATGATTTTTAGGAACTCTCCTTATATTATATTTTTTATTTTTTCTACAAGTTAATAAATTCAACTTAATCCCCCTTTGTATTGATAGTTATTATCATTATCGCCTATAATATAACACAGTATTTTTTAACTCTTTATAAATCTTTTGCCTTTTTTTATAATAATTTAGGTTTCTTTAATAAAAAAAAGATGCTGACTTTAATCAGCATCCTTGTCATTATCTTCTTTTTTATTTTTTTGATCCTGGGAAAATAAGAACTCCCTTCCTTCCTTTGCCCTTTCATGTTGCTCAATTCTAAGCTCCCTTTGAGTTTTTTCTACTGTATTTTCTTCCTCCTCAAAATCTGTTAATAGGCTTCTTACAAAAGTTGCAAAGGATATTAAGAATAAGGCTGAACTTGCTATAATCATTACACTACCTTCTCCCCACCCTAGACTAGCTGCAATCTCAGGATTTTTTAAATAACCTAATTCCCTTAATTTACTATACAATATTA
>JASKZW010000108.1 GCA_030147425.1 Tissierellales bacterium | reverse complement strand
CAGGTTCAGAACTATTAAATGGTTCTACTATGGATACAAATAGTTTCTATATAATGGCCGGTTTATATAGGTTAGGGATAGATGTAAATTATAATATATCTGTTCCAGACAATGATAAGATAATGGTAGATACTTTTGAAAGAAGTATTGAAAGATCAGATTTAATCTATATAGTTGGAGGTTTAGGGCCAACAGAGGATGACAAGACTAAGGCTTTGGTTTTAAAGGCTATAGATAATATTAGTCTTGAAGGAGAAGAAGCTATAGTTGATGATATAGCTAACCCATTAGGAACTGCCTTGGGAGTCTATATTAGATTTAGAAAGAAGAAGATTCTATTATTCCCAGGACCACCTAGGGAAATGGAACCTATGTTTGATAATACTCTAGATCTATTAGCCAATGGGGATTTAAAAAACTACCAGCTTAAAACAGTGAATCTTATAGGTCTAGGTGAATCAAAGATAGAGCCAGTTTTAAAGGATATATCAAAGAAAGTATTGGCTAACTCTAGGATAGAATTACTTACCTATCCAAAGGATAGAAGGGTAGATGTTCATATTAAGTATGAGGATACAGAGGAAGATAGGTTAAAGCTAGGGGAAGTCTTGGAAGCCTTAAATTTAAAACTAGGCCAGTATATATATGGCTATGACTGTGATTCTATAGAGGAAGTATTTATGGATCTAGCTAAAAAGAAAAATATAAGCCTTGGCCTGGCTGAGTCCTGCACTGGGGGATTAGTAGCTGATAAAATAACTAATATTAGTGGCTCTTCTGATGTTTTGGTTGAAAGTTTAGTTACCTATAGCTATGAAAGTAAGGCTAGGAATCTTAATATTCCTTTAAGCTTATTAGAGGAAAAGGGAGCGGTTAATGAAGAGGTTGCTAGGCTTATGGCTAAGGGAGTTTATGAAAATAATGAGATAGATTTAGCCTTATCAGTAACTGGGGTAGCTGGACCAGGACCATCAGATGGACAAGAAGAAGGCTGTGTTTTTATAGGAATTAGGGGCAAGGAGATAGACCAGGTTGAGGAATATAAGTTTAAGGGTGGAAGAAAAACTATTAAAAACTTAGCTGCAACCCAGGCCCTTATAAATTTAATAAAAATAATAAAAGACTACTAAAAAAATTTATATATATGATATAATAAAGGAAAAGAACATATGTTCTTTTATTGTCTTTGAAAAATGGAAGGGGTGAATCCTGAAAAGGGATATTATGAGTGAATTTGAAGAGAGAAAGAAAGTTTTAGATTTGGCCATTACTCAAATTGAAAAGCAATTTGGTAAGGGTTCGATTATGGTTTTAGGTGATGAAGAAGCCGAGCAAATGGAGGTTATACCTACAGGAGCATTAGGATTAGATATAGCATTAGGGGTTGGTGGAGTTCCTAAGGGAAGAATTATAGAAGTTTACGGTCCAGAGTCATCAGGTAAGACAACTGTTGCCTTACATATGATAGCAGAATCCCAAAAAATGGGAGGAATTGCTGCTTTCATAGACGCAGAGCATGCTTTGGATCCTATATATGCAAAAAACCTAGGTGTAGATACGGAAAACTTAATAGTTTCCCAACCAGACACAGGAGAGCAGGCTTTAGAGATTACAGAAGCCTTGGTTAGAAGTGGTGCAGTAGATATAGTTGTTGTTGACTCAGTAGCAGCTTTAGTTCCTAAGGCTGAGATTGAAGGAGAAATGGGAGATAGTCATATAGGTTTACAGGCTAGATTAATGTCCCAAGCCTTAAGGAAGTTAGCAGGGGCTATAAATAAGTCTAATGCAACTGTTATATTTATAAACCAATTAAGGGAAAAAGTAGGAGTTATGTTTGGTAACCCAGAAACTACTACTGGAGGTAGGGCTTTAAAGTTCTACTCAAGTATAAGGCTAGATGTTAGAAGAATAGATTCTATTAAAAAAGGTGATGAGTTAATAGGTAATAGGACTCGTGTTAAAATAGTTAAAAACAAGGTAGCTCCACCTTTTAAACAAGCAGAGTTTGATATAATGTACGGACAAGGAATATCTAAAGTAGGTAATATATTAGATACAGCTGTAGATTTAGATATTATAAATAAATCAGGTTCTTGGTATAGTTATGAGGAACATAAGCTAGGCCAAGGTAGGGAGAATGCCAAGGACTTTTTAACTGATAATCCAGAAATTATGGAGGAAGTTGAGTTAAAGGTTAGGCAAGAATATGGCTTAGTTGATAGCCCAGAGGATGAAAAAGCTGAGGCTGAGAAAAAGGAAGTTGAAGGAAAAGATCCTAAGGCTAGTAAGGAAGAAAAAGAAAAGAAATAGAAAAACAAATAGTTTCTCCTAGGAGAAACTATTTGTTTATTATAAGGAGGACTTATATTATGAAACTTCTATATTTTACAGATACACATATTAGAGGATTTAATGTAAAAAGTAGGACTGATAATCTTATAGAGACGCTAAAGGCTAAGTTTACTGAAGTTTTCCAAATAGCAGAGGAGAAAAATGTAGATTATATTTTACATGGAGGAGACTTCTTTGATAAGCCAGATGTTTCTGTTTCTATAGTTAGTGACTTTGCAGAGTTTTTAAACTCCTCTACAAGACCTATCTATACTATATGTGGAAATCATGATGTTTTTGGCCACAACCCAGATACTATGCATAGAAGTATGATAGGCCTATTAAATTCTGTAGATGTTTTACATATTATTGAAGAGGGAGAAAAGGTTGAACTAGAAAAGAATGGTATAAGATTACAATTAACAGGCCAGCCTTATGTATATGATATAGATGAAGAAAGAAGCCTTCATAAGTATCAGTTAAAGGATAAGCCTAAGGATGTAGATTATGCCATACACATGGTTCATGGTATGCTTCTAGACAAGCCTTTTATAAAGGAAGTGCCTCATACCCTGATAGAAGATATATATGAGGGAACAGAGGCTGATATAACCCTATCAGGCCACTATCATACAGGCTTTCCTATAAAAAACTTAGATGGAAAGTATTTTATAAATCCAGGAAGTCTAATCAGGATGAGTAGTGCCTATGATGAAGTTAAGAGAAAGCCTAAGATTGTTGTTATTGATTTAGAGGAAGCTATAAATATAGAAGAAATTTATTTAAAGTCAGCCTTAGATGGGGAAGATGTGTTTAAAAAGGAAGATATAACTGCTAGTAGGAATAGGGAGGAACAACTCTATGAGTTTAGGCAGTCTATAGAGTCTTCTGTAGATTTTGATCGCCTGGATATAAATGATATTTTAGTTGAGATAGCTGTTTCTGAAGGTATTGATGAAGAAGTTAAGCAGGAAGCCTTAAAAAGGGTAAGTGAAGCTCAGATGTCTGGAGGTGAGTAAGATTAAGTATATAAAGAGTTTAAGATTAAAAAACTTCCAATCTCACAAGGATACTTATTTAGAGTTTAATCCAAAACTAAATACAATTTTAGGACCTTCTGATAGTGGGAAAACCTCTATAATAAGGGCAATGAAATGGGTTCTTTTTAATGAGCCAAGCGGTAGTGCCTTTATAAGGGAAGGGGAAAAAGAGTGTAGTGTTGTCTTAGAGTTAAATAATAACTATAAGGTTAAAAGATACAGAACAGCAAGTAAAAATCAATATATTATTATAGATCCAGATGGAAAGGAACAGGTTTTAACTGGTTTTGGTGTTGAGGTACCAGAAGAGGTTATAGAAGTAACTGGAATAAGGAAGGTACAGTTTGACAAGGATTATGCTGAAAAGTTAAATTTAGGTGAGCAGTTAGAAGGACCTTTCCTATTATCAGAGAAGAACTCTACTAAGGCAGCTGCTATTGGAGGCTTGGTTGGAGTTGAGATAGTTGATTCAGCTGTTGATAATGTTTTAAAAGACCTAAGGGCCTATAGTGTTGTTGAAAAAAGTAATTTAGAAAAGATGGAAGCCTTAAGGGAAGAGTTAGAGGCTTATGATAGTTTAGAGGAAGAAAAGAGGCTTTTAGAGAAAGTTAAGACTATAAGAAATA
>JASKZW010000105.1 GCA_030147425.1 Tissierellales bacterium | reverse complement strand
ATACCAAGGCCTAAGGTAGAATCAGCTGTTATAAAACTAAAGTTAAAGGATAATATAATAGATATAGATAGGGATATATTTTTTAGGCTAGTAAGATCAGCCTTTCAGAAAAGAAGGAAAACTATATTAAATTCAATGACCTCAGGAGAAGTTAATATTTCCAAGGATGAGCTAAGACCTATTCTGGAAAAATTATCTATAAAGGAAAATGCAAGGGCAGAAAATTTAACTATAGAAGACTTTGCCAATATTAGTAGGGAAATAGAAAAACTAAAATAGGCGAAAGGAGGGTTTACAATTAAGAAGGAGGAAAAGACTTTAAATCAGGCACCTCTAATTTGTGAAGCAAACTATAGGACTATAGAGGAGCTAGAAGAAATGCAGGATGCCATGGAAGATGAGGAAATTTATAAGGAGTTATCAAAAATCTTTAAGGCTATGAGTGACCCAACCAGGCTAAAGATTATCCATCTCTTATCTGAAGCTTCCTTATGCGTATGTGATATTGCAAATATTTTAAATATGAGCCAGTCATCAATTTCCCACCATCTTAGAACCTTAAGAAATCTAAGATTAGTAAAGTATAAAAGGGAGGGAAAGCTAGTAATCTATTCCTTAGATGATGACCATGTATTAGGATTATTTAGGCAAGGATTAGAACATGTTCATCATGATTAGAAAGGATATTAACTGGGTAAAATAAAGATAGTTATAAGATAGTTGACAAAGATACCCTAAGGGGGTATAATAGGATATAATAAATTTAAGTTTCAAATTAGGAGGGAATATAATGTCCAAAGTAGTTGTATATTCAAGTAATACTTGCCCATACTGTGTGATGGCAAAAGATTATTTAGCAGAAAATAATGTTGAGTTTGAAGAGAAAAATATAGCAGAAGATGCTGCAGCAAGAAAAGAGTTAATGCAAATGGGACATATGGGAGTTCCAGTATTATTGATAGACGGAGAAGAAGTAGTAGGTTTTGACAAGCCAAGAATTAATGAATTATTAGGATTATAATATAAAAGGAAAAAGTAGTTTACCTAGGTAAACTACTTTTTTTATCTTCATATTAGTATATGTAAGGAAAATGCATCCCTAGGGATGCATTTTTAGTTTTAATTTATTACTTATTTAAAGCTGCCAAAAGTTCATCAACATTTAAGCCGTGTACCATAGCTGCTTCTTCTATACTTTCCATTTGACTTGCAGGACATCCTACACAGCCTAAACCAAAGCTTAAAAGTATATCTATAGCTTCAGGTTTGTTTTGAATTAATTCAGCAATTCTCATATCTTTAGTAATTTCCAATTTAAAGCCTCCTCACTATTAGCTTAATTTAAATCGGAAAGATCCGATTAACCTTAATATATCATAAATACATACTTTAGTGAACAGGAAAATAATAAATTCTATAAAGTAATTTTTTAAGGGTAAGATATAAATAATAGAAAGGGAGGGATAGTGATGAAAAGTTCTTTTAAAGATTTTATAATCAGGGTTTTGCTGACAGCTATTATTTTAGCCATAGCAGCCCTATTAACCAGGGGATTCAGAATAGACAATATTTGGACTTTATTAGTAGCTTCTTTAGTAGTTTCAATAATAGATCACTTAGTCCAAAGCTTTACAGGCCTTAAGGCATCACCATTTGGAAGGGGTATAGCAGGCTTTCTAGTAACTGTTTTAGTCTTACTTTTAACTAGTAAGCTAGTAGCAGGCTTTAACATTTCCTTATGGTCTTCAATTATAGCATCATTAATAATAGGAATTCTGGATATGGTTATTCCAGGCAGTACTTTTTAAGAAAACTACCTTCGGGTAGTTTTTTTATCCTATAATTATAAAGAATATCTATAGAAGGTGTTGACATTATAGAAAATTAGTATATAATAAGATACAACAGATACCCCTTGAGGGTATAAAGTGAAATTGTAAACAAGGTTTTTTAATAGATTGGAATTTAAAGGAGAGATAATTATGGATATTAAATTAACTGATGAAGCTAAAAAAGAATTAGCTAAGTTAGCTGAACAAAAAGATTACAATGACAAACCATTAAGAATATATCTTGCAGGTTATGGTTGAGCAGGTCCATCATTTGCTATAGCTCTGGATGAGCTTAAAGATGGAGATGTTAAATCTGAAGTTGACAACTTTACATTTATAGTAGAAGAAGAATTAGTAGATACATTCCCTTCTTTTACTGTAGATTATAGTAATAGTTGGTTAAGAAGAGGATTCTTAGTAATTCCTTCTTAAAACTCCTTTTTTTAAAAATATAGATATAGTTTAAATTATTAACTAGGTAATAGGAGGGCATTTGCCCTCCTATTATTTTTGCCTGGAATTGGACAAAATCCTTAAAGAAGATTAGATTATGTGTTACAATATAACTTATATTGTAAGAAATTGATGTTAAGGGGGGATGATTAGTGGAAACTGAGCCTTCGGGTTGTTACTTAAGTAAGAAAATTAATTGGAAAAAAATTAAATTCCCTAATCATTTTAAATGTTTAGGTGATAATTTGTAGGGGGTAATTATGGAAGAAAGCAAAATTCAAGATTTACTGGAGGAAAAGAAGTATATACAGCTAAAGAAAGAATTAGAAACAATGAGGGCTGTAGATATTGCAGAAGTATTTAAACCACTAGATGTACACAAGTCATTATTGTTATTTAGAATGTTACCTAAAGATTTAGCAGTCGAGGTATTTTCTCGTCTATCCCCAGATCAACAGGAAAGTTTAATTTCCTTAATAACTGATGAAGAGGTTTCAAGCATAGTAGATGAAATCTTTTTTGACGACATGATAGACATGCTAGAAGAAATGCCAGCAAATATAGTAAATAAGGTTTTAATTCACGCAGATGAGGACAGGAGAAATCTAATCAATAAGTTTTTAAACTATCCTGCCGATTCAGCAGGTAGTTTGATGACTATAGAGTATGTAGATTTAAGAAAAGAAATGACTGTAAATGATGCCTTGTCCCATATACAGGAAACTGGCTTAGACAAGGAAACTGTTTACACTTGTTATGT
>JASKZW010000104.1 GCA_030147425.1 Tissierellales bacterium | reverse complement strand
AAGTCTAAACTTAAATATTACTTTTTAAATAAGAATAAGGAAAGAGGAGTTTTATCCTTGAATAATATATGTAAGGAGTCAGAGCAGGAGTTTATAGAAATTTTAGAAGATGAAAGAAATTATGAAGATTTACTAGTTGAAAAATTTCAAATTGTTAAAGTGAAAAAAAACATAGAAGATCTATCTAAAAGGGAAAGACAGGTAATTTACCTGGCCTATTATAAGGACTTATCTAACAAGGAAATAAGTAAAAAGCTTGGAATAAGCTATCAAACTGTAGCCAATACTAAAAATAGGGCTTTAAAAAAATTAAAATTTTTAGTAAAAAACTAGGCTGATTTCTATATGAGTAGTGGGAGGTGATAAAATGGCAGCAGCAAATTTACTAGCTAGCAAGTTAAAATTAGAGCTAGATGGAGGAATGGATGGGGATAAGAAGATTATAAAAAGGAAGACTTATTCAAAGTTTAAGACAGATATAGAAAATGGAGATTTATATGATGTAGCAGAAGCAATCTTATCCCTGCAAGAGCTAGAGCCTTTAAAGATTATAAGGCAGGACGAAAGCGAACTAACCAGATAAGGAGGTGTCTAGATGATTAGGACTAAATTACAGATGGACTTTAAGGACCAATTAGGTAAAAACTTTAGACTAAGTGTAGATGAGCCAAGGGAAGATTTAAGCAATGAAGAAGTAAAAGAATTTATGGAATTTATAATTGAAAAGGATGCCTTTGACTCAAAAGGCTTTTCCTTATCAACAATAGCCAAGGCTCAGAAGGTGACTACAGAAGTAGAAGAAATTGAATTATAGTAAAAGGTGCTAATATGGAGGAACTTATAAGCAATATAGCTAATCTTGGCTTTCCTATAGCAGTATCAGTTTATCTTCTAGTTAGAATGGAAAAGAAACTAGAGGTACTAACAGAAAGTATAGATAAGCTAAGTCAAGCTATTAATAATTTAAACTAAGAAAACCCCTCTCTAACTTGAAATATTTCTTTAAATGATCTATTTAAGTTATGAGAGGGGTTTTTTATAAGGAGGAATTATTTATGTATAAACTAGAAGAAAGCTTAGCTATAATTCCTTTTTATAAGGAGGGTTATGGCAATGCTAGTAAGATAATAGGGATAAAAAATGAACTTATTGTAGAAAAAAGGCTTTCTAGTCTAATAAAGGATCTTTGCAGGCAATTTTTCATAGATCCTATAGCAATGAGAGAGGAGTATAGGGAATTATTGGGAATAAGGAATACGCCACCCCTATATATTGATGGCAAAGTTTTTCTTCCCTTAAAGACTAGGGAACCTATTTTAAAAAACGACGGCTCTATAGGTTATATTTGCCTAGACAGCATATATGACATTAGGCAGGAAAATGGTCAAAATTATTTGATCTTGTCCAATAGGAAAAAGATAAGAGTTTACAACTCCTATTCAACTATAAATAGGCATATGATAAATGCAAGACTGGTTCAGGTATATGAGAAGAGAAAGAAGGGATACAGTTTAGAGGACTTTATAGCAACTAAGAAGGATATAAAAATATTAGAGAAAAAGATAGATTATCTAGTAAGTATAATGGCTGGCTAATATGGTATAATTAGGCTAAGTAGATAAGTTGGAGGAATGAATATGATAAGTATAGAAGGTACAATTTTAGATATAATTTTTAGGAATGAAGAGAACTCCTATACAATAGCAGTTTTAGAATCAGAAGGAGAAAAAGTCACCATAGTAGGTTATCTTCCTTTTGTAAATCCAGATGAAAATATAAGGGTAAGTGGGGATTTTACCTACCATAATAAGTATGGGGAGCAATTTAAAGTAGAAAATATGGAAATTTTAGTACCTTCAAGCTTAAAGGGAATAGAAAGGTATCTTTCATCAGGTCTTATACCCTACGTAGGGCCTAAGACAGCTAAAAAGATGGTTGAAAAATTCGGTTTAGAAACCCTAGATATAATCCAATATAAGCCAGAAAGGCTTTTAGAGATAGAGGGCATAGGTGAAAAGAAGCTAGAGAAGATCCTAGATGCCTTTGAAGAGCAAGATGAAATTAGAAATATAATGGTATTTCTACAACAGTATGGGATAACAGCCAACTATAGTATGAAGATTTACAGGAAGTATGGACAGGATACTATAGCAAAAATAAAGGAAAATCCTTATAGATTAGCAGAGGATGTGTATGGGATTGGTTTCAAAACAGCAGATAAGATAGCTAAAAATATGGGAGTTGAGTTTGACTCTCCCTACAGAATAGAGGGGGGAATCATGTACCTACTTAATAGGTCTATGAATGAGGGACACACCTTTCTCCCTAAGGAAGAACTTTTGAAGAAGGCTGCAGGTATTCTTGAACTTTCTACAGAAGATATTGAATTTTGCCTATCTGATCTTATGATTAAAGACAAGGTCTTTATGGCAAAACTAGGTGAAGATACTATCATATATCCTATCCTCCTTCATCGTTCGGAAAATATGGTAGCTCAAAAGTTGGCAGAATTAAGTTTAGCATCAATTGATGATTTAGATGTAGATGTGGAAAAGAGAATAGAGGAAATAGAAGAAGAAGATAATATAGTCTTTGGAAAAAAGCAGAGGGAAGCTATAAAGGCTGCTACTGAGAACGGACTTTTAGTTATAACAGGAGGGCCAGGGACTGGTAAAACAACCACTATAAACTCTATAATAAAAATCTTTGAAGAAGAAGGGAAAAAGGTTCTTTTGGCTGCGCCTACAGGAAGGGCAGCTAAGAGAATGAGTGAAACTAGTAATAAAGAGGCAAAGACCATTCACAGGCTGTTAGAATATTCCTTTATGGAAGAGGATGGCATACCTTTTGGAATGAATGAAGAAAATCCTTTAGAAACAGATCTTTTAATAGTAGATGAGGCTTCTATGATGGATATACTTTTGATGAATAGTCTTTTAAAGGCTATAAATCCAGGTACTAGGCTTATATTAGTAGGAGACATAGACCAATTGCCGGCAGTTGGACCTGGGAATGTGCTAAGAGATATTATAGCTTCAGAAAAAATCAAGGTAATTATCCTTGATGAAATTTTTAGGCAGGCAGAGGAGAGCATGATTGTAGTAAATGCCCATAGAATAAATAAGGGGGAGTCACCCTTTTTAAATTTAAAGGGTAAGGATTTTTATTTTATAAGGGAAACAGACCCAGTTAAGATTAGGGAAACTATTGAGGATTTATGTAAGTTTAGATTGCCTAATTTCTATAAGTTAGATCCTATAGAAGATATTCAAGTCTTAGCCCCTATGAAAAAGGGAGATGCAGGAGTTATTATGCTAAATGAAGGATTGCAGAAGGTTTTAAACAAGGAGAATGTGTTAAAGAAGGAGAAGAAGGTAGGTAATACCACCTATAGGGTTGGAGATAAGGTTATGCAAATTAAGAATAATTACTCTATAGAGTGGGAAGTAAGGGGAGAAGATGACATCCTTATAGAAAAGGATGAGGGCATTTATAATGGAGACCTAGGCTTTATAAGGGATATAGACCATGAAGGAAATTATATGACTATAGTTTTTGATGGAGAAAAGGAAGTTGAATATAGTTTTGATCAATTAGATGAGCTTCAACTATCCTATGCTACAACAGTCCATAAGTCCCAAGGGTCTGAATTTCCAGTCTTAGTTATGCCTATAGCCTGGGGACCACCCATGCTTCTAACTAGGAATCTCCTCTATACAGCCATTACCAGGGCCAAAGAGCTTGTAGTTTTAGTAGGAGATGATAGGTATTTAAATATGATGATAAGAAATAATAGGATAACAAAGAGATATTCTAGCTTGGATACAAAATTAAAGGCCCTTATAGAACAGTATGAATTATTAGAAGGGTGATAAATTGTTTATCCTGGATCTTATTTTCCAAGATAGGGACAGGTGTTATTTTTGTAAGGATAGGAAGGAATTTAAGTATGATAATATCTGCCTGGACTGCTATGATTTTTTAGAATTTAAGCAGGGAAGCTATATGCTAGAAGGCTACTCCTATGTTTATAGTCTTTTAGAATATAATCGCTATTTAAAGCCTCATATGTACAAGTATAAGTATGGAAAGGCTAGTTACTATTCTAGGGTATTTTCTAGACTTTTAATAGAGGACTTAGCAGTGGGGGAGCTTATAGAAAAAGTAGACTATATAATTTCTGTTCCCCTTCATAGGAGAAGGCAGGCCTTAAGAGGATATAATCAGTCTGAACTTATAGCTAGGGATTTATCTGCTTATTTTAAAATACCCTATAGAAATAATCTTCTTTACAGAAAGAAAAATACAAGTTTTCAAAATAAATTAACTATAGAGGATAGGAAGAAAAATCTTAAGGGAGCCTTTGTTTTAGGAAGAACTAAGGATCTGGAAGGAAAGAGTATTTTAGTTTTTGATGATATATATACAACTGGTTCTACATTTTATTATTGTGCTAGGGAGTTAAAGAAAATAAAAGACATTAAATTATATGGATTAAGCTTGGCTACTGGTAGAAACTAAGAGCCAAGCTTTCTGTCTTTAACCTCATTATAAACGGCATTAACCTCTCCACCAAGGACTATAACTATGCTAGTCATATAAAGCCATAGGAGAAGAATTATAATGGCTCCTAGGCTGCCATAGGTGGTTGAGAACTTTCCAAAGTTATTTACATAAAATGAAAAGAAATA
>JASKZW010000091.1 GCA_030147425.1 Tissierellales bacterium | reverse complement strand
TAGCATATATAATATATTATGTTATAATATATATACATTAAATTTTGAATGGAGGTTTATCATGAGTAAATTTAAATATGTAAAGTGGTTCGAGGAAATAGATAAAAATGATATACCAGTTGTTGGAGGAAAAGGAGCTAATCTTGGTGAATTAACTCAGAACGGATTAGATGTACCACCAGGATTTTGTATAACTGCAGGAGCATATGATTATTTTATAGAAGAAGCAGGAGTAGGAGCAAAGATAAGAGAAATAATAGGAGATTTAGATACAGAAGATTCTACAGCCTTACAAGTTGCTAGTAGGGATATTAGAAAAATTATAGAAGAGTCAGATATACCAGAAGACCTTATAAAGGAAATAGAAAAAGCTTATGAAGAACTAGATAAAAGAGTAAACTTAGAGAATACAGAAGTAGCTGTAAGATCTTCAGCAACAGCAGAAGACTTGCCAGAAGCATCTTTTGCAGGGCAACAAGATACTTACTTACATATATCAGGAAAAGATGAACTAGTAAATCATGCTAGACAGTGTTGGTCATCATTATGGACGGCAAGGGCAATTTACTATAGGGAACATCAAGGTTTTGATCATTTTGATGTATCTTTATCAGTAGTTGTACAAAAAATGATTAATAGTGGAAAATCAGGAGTAATGTTTACAGCTAATCCTATTAATAATAGAAAAGATGAAATTATGATAAATGCAAGCTGGGGATTAGGTGAAGCAGTTGTATCAGGTTCAGTAACTCCAGATGAATATATATTTGAAAAAGAGACAGGTCAAATCTCAGAGAAGCATATAGCGGAAAAAACTAGTATGATTGTTAAAAAAGATGACGGAGTTGGAACAGTTGAGGTTGGTGTTGGAGAATATTTAGGCTTTGATTATGTAAAAGAACAATGCTTAACTGATAGTGAAATTCAACAATTAGCAAGATATGGATTAAAAATAGAAGAACTTTATGGAGAAGTTCAAGATATAGAGTGGGGCTTTGACAAGGATACTAATGAACTTTATATCTTACAGTCAAGACCTATAACTACCTTGAAAGGAGATACTAGCATGGAAGAAAGAGAAGAGACAAAAGAGCAAGAAGAATTAGTAATGCTTGTTAGAGGTTTAGCTGCATCACCAGGAATAGCTTCAGGAAAGGTAAGAAATATTAAAGATATTACTGAAATAGATAGGGTAAAGGACGGAGATATCTTAGTTACAGTAATGACTAACCCTGATATGGTTCCAGCAATGAGAAGAGCTAGTGCTGTAGTTACAGATGAGGGTGGAAGAACTTGTCACGCAGCTATAGTTTCAAGAGAGTTAGGAATACCTTGTATAGTAGGAGCAAATGGAGCAAGTGAAATACTTGAGGAAGCTATGGAAGTAACAGTAGATGCTACTAGGGGTGTAGTTTATGAAGGAACTGTATTAGAAGAAGAAAAAGAAGAAGATAAATCAGAAGGATCAGCAGTAATGAGTGAAGAGATCTTAAGCCAATTAGCACCTATAACTGCAACTAAGGTTTATATGAACCTGGGAGAACCTTCTATGATTAAAAAATATAAAAACCTTCCTTTTGATGGTATTGGATTAATGAGAACTGAATTTATATTCTCAAATATGATTGGTGCTCATCCAATGTACCTAGTAAAAACAGGACAAGGTCAATTATTAATAGATAAGATGGCAGAAGGAATAACAATGGTAGCTCAAGAAATTTATCCAAAGCCAATAGTTGTAAGATTAAGTGACTTTAGAACAAATGAATTTAGAGGCTTAAAAGGTGGGGAAGAAGTAGAACCTATTGAGCACAACCCAATGATTGGTTGGAGAGGGGTTTCAAGATATATTTCTCCAGAGTACGAGGAAGGCTTTAGATTAGAGTGTAGAGCTATGAGAAAAGTTAGGGAAGAATTTGGTTTAACAAATGTTTGGGCAATGTTACCATTCGTAAGAACTACTTGGGAATTAAAAAGAGTTAAGGAAATAATGGCTGAAGAAGGACTAGTACAAGATTCAAGCTTTAAGATATGGATAATGGCTGAAGTTCCATCAGTAGTATTTGAGGCTGAAGAATTTGCTCAAATGGTAGATGGATTTAGTATTGGTAGTAATGACCTAACTCAGTTAGTAATGGGAGCTGACAGGGACTCAGGTATATTAAATAACATGGGATACTTTGATGAGAGAAATACAGCTGTAAAAAGAGCAATATCAACATTAATTAAGGCTGCTCACAAATATGATAAAACTATATCAATATGCGGACAAGGACCTTCCCAATATCCAGAGTTTGCTGAATTCCTAGTACAAGAAGGAATAGATAGTATGAGTGTTAACCCAGACACAGTTGCTTACACAAGAAGAGTAGTTGCAACAGCAGAGCAAAAAATAATATTAAAGAAATTAAGAAATTCATAAATTATAGAAAACAAATAAGCCTTAGAAGAAATCTTCTAAGGCTTATTTATTTACATTTTATTTTCGTCGTCTACCCATTCCTTGGCTTCTTCAACAGATTCTTCTGTAGGTACAGCAACATTTGAGTCTTTCTTCCTATACTCAGTATTAGCATAAACATCTGTAGCAGTTGGTGGTTTGTCACATTGTTGGGATTTTTCACATAGATCCTTATCCTTTTCCATCTCTTTTTTATTTTTCTTATCCATAAAAACTACCCCCCTTAAATAACACTTACCCATTAAATGATAATATGTTACAATTAAAATAAATAAAAGGAGTGTTAATATGGAAAATAACTTAATTAAAGATATGGATTTCATAGTAGAAATAGATAAAATTAAAAATATTTTTAGGCAAACAACTTTAATGGATGGTTCTAGGAGGGAAAATGATGCAGAGCATTCCTGGCACTTAGCTACTATGGCTATGGTTCTAGAAGACTATTCAGATGAAGAAGTAGATATAAATAAGGTTATAAAAATGTTACTTATTCATGACTTAGTAGAAATTTATGCAGGAGATACTTTTTGTTATGACTTAGAGGGAAACAAGGATAAGGCAGAAAGGGAAAAAATTGCAGCAGAAAAGATATACGGTATCTTGCCAGATGATAAGGGAGAATATTTAAAAAGACTTTGGGAAGAATTTGAAGAAAGGGAAACAGCAGAGGCAAAATTTGCAGCAGCTATGGACAGGGTACAACCTATACTTTGCAATTATTACTCTGGAGGAGGTACATGGGTTAAGTATGGAATCACAAGGGCACAGGTTATGAAAAGAGCTGAGCCAATAAAAGATATATCTCAAGATTTATGGGAGTATATTCTAAATATAATTGATGATTCTATAGAGAAAGGGTATATAGAAAATAAATAAATGAATAAAATGTTGACTTGTTAATTAATATATGGTACCTTTTTAAAAGGTACCTTTAAACTAAACCGAGAGTTTAGGAAGGAGAAAAATATATTATAAAATATTGGTATCCTTTAAAATAGTCCAGTGAGGCAAAAAGGAGGATTTTTTATGCAAAATGTTAAACATTTAATAGATCCAAGGGATCTAGATATGGAAAGTTTAGAAGAACTAATAAAGCTAGGAGAAGATATAATAGCCAATCCAAAGTCCTATATGGATTCTTGTAGGGGTAAAATACTAGCAACTCTATTTTATGAACCAAGCACAAGAACAAGATTAAGTTTTGAAGCTGCTATGCACAGACTAGGTGGCAGTGTAATCGGTTTTTCAGAACCAGGTTCATCTTCAAGTCAAAAGGGAGAAAGCTTATCAGATACAATCAGAACAGTAAGTAGCTATGCAGATATTATAGCTATGAGGCATCCTAAGGAAGGATCAGCCATGTATGCATCTCATTATTCAGATGTTCCTCTTATTAATGCAGGAGATGGGGGACACTATCATCCAACTCAAACTTTAGCAGATCTATTTACAATTAAAGAAACTAAAGGAAGATTAGACCATATGACTATTGGTCTATGTGGTGACCTTAAATTTGGTAGGACAGTACACTCACTTATAAAAACAATGTCTAAATTTGAAGGAATTAACTTTGTCTTAATTTCACCAAGGGAATTAAGAGTACCTGAATATATAAAAACAGACGTTTTAAAAGGGAAAAACTATGTTGAAGTGCCGTCTATTGAAGACTGTATAGATGAATTAGATGTATTGTATATGACACGTGTACAAAAGGAAAGATTCTTTAATGAGGCTGATTATGTAAGATTAAAAGACAGCTATATACTTAATAAGGATAAGCTAAAAGATGCCAAGTCAGACCTAACTATCTTGCATCCACTACCAAGAGTAAATGAAATAAGTAAGGAAGTAGACAAGGACCCAAGGGCCTGCTACTTTGACCAAGTAAAATATGGAATGTATATAAGAATGGCACTTATATTAAAACTTTTGGAGGTGGCTTAAATGTTATCTATAGACAGCATATCTAATGGTATTGTGATAGATCATATAGAAGCAGGAAAGGGAATTAAAATATTTGAGAAGTTAGATTTATATAATGCAGACTTTACTGTGGCCCTTATAATGAATGCTAGTAGTAAAAGGCACGGGCGAAAGGATTTAATCAAGATAGAGAATACTATGGATATAGATTTGACTATGTTAGGTTACATAGACTCAAATATAACTATAAATTATATAAAAGATGAAAAAATTGTTAAAAAGATAAATCTTTCTCTACCAGAAAAACTGGAAGGAGTAATAGAGTGTAAAAATCCTAGATGTATTACCTCTATTGAAAGGGAAATAAACCAAAAATTTAGGTTAGTAGATAAGGAATTAGGTTTATATAGATGTGAATATTGTGACCAAATGTATAAACAGGAGGTTTAAATGACTTTATTAATAAAAAATATTCAAATAGTAGATGAAAGTAAAAATTTTATTGGAGATTTATATATAGAGGA
>JASKZW010000089.1 GCA_030147425.1 Tissierellales bacterium | reverse complement strand
CCTATATATTATTGCAAGTTCCATGCCAAGGAAAAAGCTGGCTTTTTCCACTAAATTTCAACAATTTTAAAAGGCATATGACTGAATTCAGTCATATGCCTTTGCCTCTTTTACACATATATTCTGTAAAGCTTGAAATTTCAAGCTTTACACCTGTAATTTTGTAAGTGTTTAAAATTAATCATACAGACTATATATAGTCAACATTTAGCTTTTTTACTAAGTTCAGTCAATAAAACTTATCTATTTTCTATCAATTTCCTATAAATTTTATCTATACTTCTTAATTTTAATCTTCTAATCCATATTTTGATATTTTTGAGTGAAGGGTAGTTCGTGGAATATTTAAGTAGCTTGCTGCCTTACTTTTATTTCCACCAGCCTTAGTTAAGGCCCTCCTAATTAAGGTTTTTTCTAGGTTTTCTACTGAGTAATTTAAATCCATAGTATCTATATCTAAATTTAAATTCGACTTATTACTTTCTTTTATGTAGGAAGGTAAAAAATCTTCGCCTATAGTGTCTCCACTACAGAGAATAACCATATTTTCTATAACATTTTTCAATTCCCTTATATTTCCCTTCCAAGGATACTCTACTAGATAGTCTACTACTTTTTTATCTATTTTAACTAAATCCTTTTGATTCTCTATACAGACTAATTTTATAAAGTAGTCTATAAATAAAACTATGTCTTCCTTTCTTTCCCTAAGGGCTGGAAGTTTTATTTCAACTACATTAATTCTATAATAAAGGTCCTCCCTAAACTTCTCTTCCTTTATTAGCTGAACTAGATCCTTGTTGGTTGCAGAAATTATTCTAGTATTTACTGGAATAAACTCTTCTCCCCCAACCTTCATTATCTTTTTATCTTGAAGAACTCTTAGAAGTTTAGCCTGCATAGATACAGGTAGGTCACCTATCTCATCTAAAAATAAGGTTCCATTATCAGCCTGTTCAAAAAAACCTAGCTTTCCTTCCTCACTTGCTCCTGTAAAGGCCCCTTTCTCATAGCCAAAAAATTCTGACTCAAAAAGTTCACTAGGAATAGCACTACAGTTAACAGGGACAAAATTTCCTTCTACCTTTGAATACCTATGAATTGCTCGGGCAAATTCTTCCTTTCCTGTACCACTTTCACCTGTCAATAAAACAGAAGCATTAGTAGGAGCTATTTGTTTAGATATATTAATCCTATTCATAATTGGCTTACTATGGCCTATTATCCTGTCAAAAGGATCATCTCTCTTTTTATCCATTTCCTGTTCTAGTATTTTTACCTTTTCCTTGGCCTTACTAAGCTCCTCTTTTAAATCATTTACTTCAGAAAGACCTTTTTCCGTACTAACTACTCCATATAGCTTTCCATCAATTATTATAGGAGAAGCACTTATTATTACATGATAACCTTCCTTAGGTGAGTGATAGGTATTCCTTACCTTTTCCTTACTTTCAAATACCTTTAAGTCTATGGCCTCTGGAAAATAATCTTCTAGTTTTTTTCCCATAATCTTATCTGCTTCTATATCATAGAGTTTTTCTGCATTCTTATTCCAAACTATTACCCGTCCCTTATTGTCCAAAATACAGAGAGCCTCATTTATATTATCAAAAACATTCATAATGGCTTCCTCACCTTGGTCTATACCACTGTAAAAATAGTCCCTTATATCTTCCTCCCTTATTATCCCAACAACCCTATCCTTGTTGACTACAGGAATCCTACCTATATCCTTTGATAACATTTTCAATCTTACATTAGATACAGTCTCATCCAAATCTATAGTTTCTACATCTGTCTTCATTAAGTCCTCTATTTTTATATTTGATATGTCTTTAGAAACAATCTTGTGAATATCATTAATAGTTAGTATACCTATTAGTCTGCCATTCTTTTGGACTAGAACTTCTTTTTTAGTATTTTCTATCAAATACTTATAGATAACACTAAAATTATTTTCCAACCTACAAAAATATAAATCCTTTTTCATTATTTCCTTTGCAGTTGTGCTATAAGATTGTAAGAACATAGCTTACCTCCCTTCACTCTAGCCTAGTAAATATCTATCCCACTATCTAATTTGTAAATCAAATCTTTTCTTTCAACTATAATAGTAGTCTTTTCTGCCAAATTCTTGTCCTTTTTTATCTGAAGAAATAATTCCTTGTTAGGATTAACAGCAATTGGATTACCAACCATTTTCAACATAGACAAGTCTCCATTAGTATCTCCGTAGGCATAACTTTTATCCAAATCTATATTATACTTCTCTACCAAATCATTTAAGGCCTTTTTCTTATTCTTATGGTCCCACATTCTAAAAATTTCTCCTGTAAAGTTTCCATCCTTATCAAGCATATATTTAGTAGCATTAAAATCATCAACCTTGTATTTCTCAGCCATTTTAGCAACTAAAAAATCTGGACTTCCCGATATAAAGAATACCTTATGCCCTTTCTCTTGATGCCAAGCTATCCTTTCCCGAGAAAACCTATATACCTTATCCCAGTTTATATCAATTACCTGCCTGGCTACAAAGTCTATTTCAGATTTATTTAAGCCCTTTAATTCATCTAGGTATATTTGAGCCAAGGCCTCTAAATATTCATCAAAATCACCGTATCTTTTTTCCCATTCCCTATAAATATGCTTGATCTTACTGTGCCAGGTTACTGGGTCTACTACATCATATCTTATAAGCTTTTTATAATGCTCTATCATTAGGGCATTTCTAAAAATAGTTCCATCTATATCAAAAAAAGCCCCTATATTCCTATCTACCATACTAGCCTACCCCCTTATAAATAAATCTAAGGGTCAGGCCCTTAGATCTATAAATTCTTAATTCCTTCTTCCAAGTTCTTTAAAGCTTTTTCTAGTAAACTTCTATTTGTTGCTATATTCATTCTTTGGAATTGGCAATATTCCTGGCCAAATAGTGAACCCTCATTTAAAACTAGTTTACAATCTTTAACTAAAAAGTCTTTTAATTGCTCACTATTTAATCCTAATTCACTAAAGTCTAACCAAAGTAAATAAGTAGCCTCTGGCTTATAAAGCTTTACTTTAGGTATTCTCTCATTAATATATTCTACCACAAAATCTATATTTCCCTCTAAATATTCCATAAGTTCCTCATACCAGTCCTTACCGTGGCTATATACTGCTTCTTGAGCTATGATTCCAAAAATAGTTCCCTTAGTCATGGCTAAGTTTTCCATACCTTTTTCTAGCTTTGCCTTTAGTTGCTCATCCTGAACTATTAAGTTACCTGTAGCTAATCCAGCTATATTAAAGGTTTTATTAGGAGCTGTACATATAATAGAATTCTTTTTAAACCTTTCATCCACTTCTGAAAAGACACAGTGTTTTTTTGGTTTAAAGGTTAAATCAGCGTGGATTTCATCAGAAACTACAAGTATATTATTTTCTAAGCAAATATCTCCTAATTGCTTTAACTCTTCCTCTGTCCAAGATCTACCAACTGGATTATGAGGATTGCAAAGGATTAACATAGTTGTTTCCTCACTAATTACTTGCCTTAGATTATCAAAATCCATGGTATAATTTCCTTCCTCATATTTTAAAGGATTTTCTACAATATTTCTACCACATCTTTTTATAGTTTCTG
>JASKZW010000054.1 GCA_030147425.1 Tissierellales bacterium | reverse complement strand
GCACAAACCCTATCATCATGACCATAACCTACAACCATACTTCTATCTAAACCTACATCTCTTGCATCTCCAGCAGGCACAACTTGTAATTCTGCAGAAACGAAGTCTTCTTCTACTATGCCATATTTTTCATTTAGAATCCTTAATATGTTATTCTTTACTTTCTCTTCTTCTGAGTCAGATGGTATAGTTCCTACTATTAGATTTAATCCTTCCCCAGAAATTACTTGACCTGCTTTTTTAGCCATTTGATCTCTTCCTAAGTGAGGTAAGATATCAGTTATATAGAAAACTGGATCTGTTTCCTCATTTCCTATAGATATATCTATTTTTTCTCCCGCTGAGTTAAAAATAACCCCATGTAATTCTAATGGCATTGCAACCCATTGATATTTTATAATTCCACCATAATAATGAGTCTTTAAGTAAGCCATATTTGAGTCTTCATATAATGGTACTTGTTTTAAGTCTAATCTTGGTGAGTCAATATGAGAGCCTATTATATTAATTCCATCTAAGATATCATTTTCTCCTATAACATAAAGCGCTACTCCCTTATCCTTGTTAACCTTGTATAACTTGTCTCCTGCAGCAACTTTTTCATTACTAGCTAAAAGATCTTCTATGTTTTTAAAACCTTTTTCTTCTGCTCTTCTAACTATTTCCCTTGCTGCTAATCTTTCAGTCTTGCTTGTTGATAAGAAATCCTTGTAATCTTCATTTAATTGAAAAATTTCATCATGTTTCTCTGGTAATGCTTCCCATACATTTCTTTTTTTGTAATTATAGTTTGTAGTCAATGTGTAATCCTCCTATTTTTATATAATTAATAAGCTTTTTAGCTTACTATACTTATCATAACTTAATGACTTTAATCTATCCAAGTAACTTTCTATGCTTAATTCATTTATATCTTCCCCTACTAGTAAAATTTCTATATAACTTTTTACTATGTTTACTATAAAATGTGGGTCTTCTATAAAGCCATTCTCTATATAATCATTTAATATAATAGATAAAGATTTAATAAGCTTGTCCTCATCATATTTTTTAGCTTGATCTACACTTAAACTTTTTATTTCTTCAACAGTATAACTTCCAGTTTTTCTAGCCTCTTTTAGTAGGGCCTTACTATATCCTACCATACATTCCCTATCTTTACAGGATTTACATACTTCTAAACCTAGGCACAGGTCTTCCATTGCCTTGGATAATATTTCTGTTTGCCTATATAATTTTTCAGAAGTCTCTTTAAATAAAGTAGTTTCATGTCTCTTGCTTAACTTCTTCCTTATTAAATAGACTTCTATAAATACTACTAATAAGGCAAAAGGAACTATATTATTTAATGTTAAGTATTTTTCCGGAAGCCAGTTAGTTAATTTTGCAGAACCTATAAGAATAAAAAATACTGATGAAACTATTTTTATATATATTTCTGGAACTTTTTTACCTAGTTTACTTCCTAAGAATATTCCTAAACTACTTGTTAAAACTAAACCTGAAGTTGTTCCTAGTAATACTAAAAATGGCCATTGACTTTCAGAAGATAAGGTCATTGCTGTAAGTTGAGTCTTATCTCCTAACTCTCCTATAAAAAAGGCTATTGCAATAAGTACTATAGGATGCTTATTCTTTTTCACTTCATTTATTTCATCTTCTTCATCTTTTAGGGATAAAATACCTAAAAGAATAAAAAGAAATCCAGCAAATATTTGAAGTTTTTCTATTGATATTATGCTATTTAAGTATTGGCCTAACAATACAGCAATTCCATGGTTCAAGAAAACCCCTAAAGCTACTCCTATTAAGACCTCCAATACTGAAAACTGAGTAGCAAAGGTCATTGCTATTAATTGGGTCTTATCCCCTAGTTCAGCTATAAAGATCATTACTAAGGATCTTAAAAATTCACTTATCATGTATATATCTCCTTATTTTAATTTTATAACACTACTACCTTTAAATAGTTTATAAGTACTTAAGTAGTCGTTAGTATATCTTTCTTCTATCTTATAGTCTAATATATTCTTTTTAGTATCTTCTTTTTTCCTATTAATTTTTTCCAGTAAGTTTAAAAAACTATTAAGCCCTATTTCATAGTAGGGTAATATTACAGTAGTTAATCTAGGCCTAATCTTATCTAATTTAATTTTCCCTCCATAACCTGCTATAGACAAACTTTTAGGAACCATAATTCCCCTATCATAACAGTAGTTACTTATATCTAAGGCAAGCCCATCATCTGTACATAAAAGACAGCTGGCTTTCTTAGCAAATGTTTCTTCTAATAAATCATCTAAATTATCTTTTTTAACTTGAAAAATATTTAAACCTAAGCTAAATTCTTCTAAAGCCTGCTTAAAACCTTCTAACTTAAGTTTATTAAAGCTATATTCCTCCAAACCATCGTGTACAAAAATGATATTCTTATGATTATTTCCTATAATATATTTAGATAAACTATAGGCTGAAGTCTGATAATCTAGTTTATTTAAATAGTTTTCTTTTAGCCCATAGAAGTCGTTTATATATATATAAGGTATATTTAATTCCTCTACATACTTTATGAGCCTATCAGATTTAGACCTGTTTATTAAAATAAGTCCTTCAGCCTGCCTATTTTTTAATTTCCTAATAAATCTCTTCTCAACTTCTATATTATTACTACTATTTAAAAAGAGTATATCATATTCATTTTCCTGGGCACCATCCTCAACTCCCTTAATTATCTCAGAAGAACAATGGCAGTTAATATCATCAACAACTAGACCAAATAAATTAGTTTTCTTCGTTACCAAGCTTCTAGCAACCTCATTAGGATGATAATTTAATTCTTCAATAGCCTCTATTACTCTTCTCTTTGTTTCTTCCCTTACGGGCTTAGACTTATTTATTACCCTAGATACTGTTGATATTGAAACTTCGGCTAATTTCGCAACTTGTTTTATACCACAAGTTTTCTGTTTTTTAATAATACTATTATGCATATTCATACTCCTCCTTTTAAAGGAGCCTTATGGAATTAAAATCTTCATGCCCTTGTGAATTACCTTAAATTCTCCAGGTAACCTGCCACCATATTCTCCATCAATATCAATGGTAAGGTCTTGATCTGCTTCAACCCTTAAGTTTTTGGTTTTGAAATAAGTTA
>JASKZW010000052.1 GCA_030147425.1 Tissierellales bacterium | reverse complement strand
CTTTCTATTTATCTCTTCTAATAAATCTAAAGTCCTAAACCTTACTATTAGCATTTCTGCCCAAATTCTTGGAATGAATGGTGATAAAAGTAATATTATTAATCCTGATAATACTCCATTTCTTGTAAACATAGTCATTAAACCTGCTAGGGCTATAATAACCACTCCAATAATATAGATTATTTTTATAAATGATGGGGTTACGAAAGTTTCAAAACTTAAAAATTTACTAACCATCCCCTTAGGATCATTATTATAATTGGATCCCCCTGGTTTTCTTTCTGGCTCCATTTGATCATCTCCCTGTTATTTTTTATAGTAGAAAGCTTAAAATAGCAAAATACAAATATGAATCTTTAAATATTCTATTAATTATATGCCTTCTATCCAAGATATAATCTCATCTTGGTCTTTAAAACTTCCCAGTAGATTATAAGGCTTCTCTGCATAAAAGACTCCTATCTTTTAAGAGCCTTTCCTATCCTTACCACTATCTATTGCTAAATAAGTCTTACTGTATTTTTCATAGAAAAACCTATCCTTCTTTATCATACTATAAAGCATATTTATAAAAATAAAGATAGTAATTCCAGCTGTTATAAAAAATAAGATTCCCTGGTAAAAGTTAGCCTGCTTTGAACTTATATTAGCATAAGCTACTATTTTATTAAATAAATTATAAAGGCCTCTAGCTCCATAGAAGCTTATATAAATTGCTATATTTCTTTTTAAGATTTCTCTTATTCCTAGCCTATCTCCCTCTCCCCTTAGCCTTATATTGGTTAAATAATATCCTAGGGTTTTTCCTTTAGTAATTAATTGAAAAACAGTAAAATATCCAAGGAAAACTAAAAAACTCATTTCTTTATTAAATACTAGCCTAGATAAAATACCTACCAGCCTAGTGTCTATAAAGAATCCTATAAATCTTCTTATATAACCTACACTAATACCCCTGTCCCTATATTTTTGATCTAGTTCATCCATTTTTGGAAAAAAGAATTCAAAAACTGGAGCTATAAAATAACCTAGGCCACCTCCTAGAGTATTTAAAAAAAGGTCATCTACGTCAAATAATCTATAAGGGGCATTATATATTCCATAAAGTCCACTTAACTGGGTTAGCTCAAAAAAACTAGATAAAAGAAAGCTATAAAAAAGAGTTTCCTTTAGTCCTTTTTTAAAATAGTATCTTAAATAAACTCCAAAAGGTAAAACTAAAAGCAAGTTAAAGGCAGCCTGTAAAAAGGCTCTTTCCCTTAATAAAAGTTTATAAGTTTTAGGATTAGTCCAGTCTACCCTAGTTTCCTTTACAATTTCCCTTATGAATTGAAAGGGCCTTAAATTATAGTGAACTGTCCCAGGCCTTTGTATTGACTTTATGTCCCTTGTTTGAGGTAGGGGCAAAATCACCAGATAGTAGGCTGTTAAAAGATAGAGTATTAGGGAAAATAAAACAAAAGTTCTCCATTTATTTACAAAACCATATTTTTTATAATTATAAATAGCAAAGGGTATGGCTAGTAAGAATGCAAATAATGGAAATGTTATTAAAGATATTCTAATTGGTTCTATATATGGTCCCATACTATCATTCCTCCTTTATTCCTAAGCTATATATATCCAATTTTTACTATTTAAATAGGGAAATCTTCTTATTCTTTTCGATTTACTTTTAATAAAATAAAAATAGCTACAGATTCTAAAATCCATAGCTATTAAAGTAGATAAAAGCTTTCCTTAGTTTTTACCAGTATAAATAAAATCCCTATACTCTTTTAAGTTTTCTATTAAATTATCATGACTGTCTATATAGTATTTTCCAGAACCATCAAGATATATTATTAAATCCATTTCAGTTAAGAAACTATAATCATGGGTTATAAATATAAGTGTTTTATCTAAGCTCATTAAGTAATCAAATATAGTTTTTTGAGATTCCCTATCTAAGGAGCTAGTATACTCATCTAAGAGTAAAATCTTAGGGTCTATTATAAGGGTCCTAGCCAATCCTATCTTTTGTCTCTGACCACCTGATAGATTAGCCCCATTATTGTATAGGATGGTATCTTCAAATTCCCTAATTAAGTTTTCCATATTACAGATCTTTACTAGTGAATCTATCCTATCCTCATTATATTCAAGACCTAAGGAAATATTATTAGATATCTTATCATTATATATGTAAGGATTTTGCTGGGCATAGGACATATTGTCTCTTATAACTTGTTCTTCTATATTTTCAATAGGAATATTTCCTAGGTAGACCTGACCTTGCCTAGGCCTATATAAGCCAGATATTAGTTTTAATAAGGTGCTTTTACCAGATCCATTTTTTCCAACTATACCAATCTTACTTCCTTCTGGAATGCAAAAAGACATATTTTCTATAATCTTCTTTCCCTTATAGTCAAAGCTCACATTTTTAAATTCAATATCCCAATTTGAAAGATTATTCTTAGTCTCAGAACTTAATTTTTTATCCTCTCCTGTAAATATATCATTAAAACGTTTTAAAGAACTTTCCAGTTCACTAAAAATTATAATATTATTAAAAACATCCATTATTAATATAAATATATTTCCTGTGTAAAGTATTAATGAAGTTATCTCTCCTGCCTTAACACTTGTACTATTGGCTGTAGATAAAAATAATATTAAAGAAGTTATTATTATACCAAATAAACTTAAGCTTAAAAAAGATGCTGAAGAAATCATACTCGTATTTATCCTATTTGATTTCCAATTGCTTTCTAAGCCTTCTGCCTTATTTATCATATAATCCTCAGTATTAAATATTTTTATAGTTTCAAAGCTTTCTACTATTTCATGAAAGAAATCTATCAGTTTTGACTTAGACTCTATTTCTAGTTTAGAAACTTTCTTTTGTTTTCTAGATAAATATTTAGTTAATAAGGCCATTAGAATAATAAAGGGAATAATAAGAATTCCAATTATGTAATTAATTTGGAATATAAAATAAAAAGTAAAGAGTAAAATTGGAAGGGATTTTCCAAACCAAAGTATTAAGTTTAAAATAGAATCTACCAAGCCTTGAATAGTTTCAAAAATTCTTGTTACATACTGACTAGACTGAAGTGTTTTTAGATTATTTAAGTCTCTAATATTTAATAACTTAGAGATAGACTCTATTCTTAACTTAGTTTCTAGATTAGATCTTATAGATTCTTGCCAGTATCTTGATATAAAGTTTAAAACTAAATTTACCAATCTTATAGATATATAAAAAACTAATAATTGAAGAACTCTCCTGCTTAGGCCATTATCTACAGTCATTGTATCTATAATATTTCCTAAAAGCCTTGTAGGATATACTGAAGAAAAAGATATAGCTATGTAAACTAAAGTTAAAAATATAAATTTTAAAATAAAAGATTTTATTATATTTTTAAACTCCTTATCTAGCTCCTTAATTTCATTCAACCGCATTTTTACATCTCCTTTATATTTATT
>JASKZW010000037.1 GCA_030147425.1 Tissierellales bacterium | reverse complement strand
AGTATGCCCTTTTTCCCCATATGAATGTATATGAAAATATAGCTTTTGGCTTAAGAATAAAAGGGGTAGGGGAAAAGGAGATAGAGGAAAGGGTAAATGAAATGTTAGCTTTAGTAAACTTAAGAAAGTTTGCTAAAAGAAATATTAATTCCTTAAGTGGAGGGCAACAGCAGAGGATAGCAATTGCAAGAGCCTTAGTAAACAGGCCTAAGGTCTTGCTTTTAGACGAACCATTAGGAGCCTTAGATTTGAAACTTAGAAAGGAAATGCAAATAGAATTAAAAAATATGCAGGAAAAATTAGGTATAACCTTTATTTATGTAACACATGATCAGGAAGAAGCATTAACTATGTCGGATAAGATTGCCATAATGAATGAAGGGGAGATTCAACAAATAGGAAGTCCTGTAGATATATATAATGAGCCTGTCAACTCTTTTGTAGCAAGTTTTATTGGAGATAGTAATATAGTAGATGGAATTATGCTAAAAGATGAGTTAGTCAGAATAGCTGATAGAGATTTTATCTGTGTAGATAAAGGATTTGAAAAAGGTGAAGAGGTTGAAGTAGTAATAAGGCCAGAAGACTTAGAAATAAGAGACTTGGATCAAGCTATGATAGTAGGTAAAGTAAGTTCAGTAACTTTTAAGGGCGTTCACTATGAAATGCTAGTTAAAGACAAGGAAATTGAGTGGAAGGTCCACAGTACTATTATGAAAGAAAAGGGTGAGCCTATAGGTCTTAGTGTGCTAGCTGATAATATTCATGTTATGAAAAAGGAGGTAGTATAGTATGAAAAAATTGTCTTATCCATATATTTTTTGGATGTTATTATTTATTTTACTTCCTTTAATTTTAGTTTTAGTTTTATCATTTACTGTTAGCCTTGATGGAGACTTCTCTAATTTAACTTTTTCTTTAGAAAATTTTATTAGATTTTTTGATACAAAGTATTTAAATGTAGTTAAAATTTCCTTAGAGCTAGCCTTAAAGTCTACCTTAATAACCCTTATATTAGGCTATCCCTTAGCTTATTTTATATCCCAATTAAATATAAGCAAAAGGAATGTTTTAATCTTTTTACTAGTAATTCCTATGTGGATGAACTTTTTACTGAGAACATATGCTTGGTTAAGTTTATTAGGTAAAAATGGATTTATAAATAATTTTATAGCTTCTTTAGGCTTTAAAAAACTTAATTTAATTTATAATGACAAGGCTATCCTTTTAGGAATGGTATATAACTTTCTTCCATTTATGGTTTTACCAATTTATTCAGTTCTAATAAAGATAGATAAATCCTTATTAGAGGCGGCAGAAGATTTAGGGGCTAATAAGATTAAAACCTTTTATAAGATAATTTTACCTTTAAGTTTGCCAGGAGTGGTTACAGGAATTACTATGGTATTTATGCCTGCTATGAGTACCTTTGCTATATCTAGACTATTGGGAGGGGGACAATATCTTTTAATTGGAAATCTTATAGAGCAAGAATATCTTTGGGTAGGAGACTGGCATTTTGGTTCAGCTATGTCAGTTATAATGATGGCTTTAATTTTAATAATAATGAAAATTACTAATAAATTAGAAGGCGAAGAGGAGGGGAAAAAGCATGGTAAGAAAATTATTTAAGAAAATATATATATATTTAATATTTATATTTCTTTATGCACCTATAGGAGTCCTAATATTATTTTCTTTTAATGACTCTAGATCTAGGGGAGTTTGGAAGGGATTTACCTTTAGGTGGTATTTAGAGCTGTTTAAAGATGAGGAGATCTTAAATGCTCTTTATTATACTATAATAATAGCTCTCTTATCCTCAATAATATCAACTATAATTGGTACTATTGCTGCTATAGGTATTGCCGACATACCTGGGGTTAGGAAAAAACTAATATTAAATTTAAATTATTTGCCTGTATTAAATCCTGACATAGTTACAGCAGTGTCTTTAATGACCTTATTTAAATTTTTAAAAGTAGAGTTTGGTTTTATTACCATGCTTTTATCTCACATTGTATTCTCTATACCCTATGTTATTCTATCGGTCTTACCTAAGTTAAATCAGATGGATAAGAATCTAGCAGAAGCGGCTATGGACTTAGGAGCTACACCTTCCTATGCTTTAAGAAAGGTGGTTATACCTGAAATAAGACCAGGTATAGTTACGGGCTTCCTATTAGCCTTTACTATGTCTATAGATGACTTTGTAATATCCTTTTTTAATAAAGGAGCAGAAGTAACAAACCTTAGTATAACTATATTTTCTATGGCTAAGAGGGGAATTAATCCAGTAATAAATGCCCTTTCTACACTTATGTTTATAGGCTTATTAGGAATTTTATTTTTAATAAATACTAAGTCAAACAAAAGTATAGGTGAAAGGGGTGGAATACTCTAATGAAAAAAATATTAATTGCAATACTTCTTTTAACTATTTTAGTTCTGCCCCTTAGTTCCTGTAGAAATAAAAATCAGCAGGTTTTAAATATATACAATTGGGGAGACTATATAGATATGGATACAATAAGGGCTTTTGAGGAAGAGTTTGGAGTAAAGGTTATTTACAATACCTTTGCAAGTAATGAGGATATGTATGTAGCCATAAAAAGAGGTGGAACAAGCTATGATGTAGCTTTTCCATCAGATTATATGATAGAAAGAATGATAAAGGAAGACCTTTTAGAGAAATTAGATAAGGATATAGTAAAAAATCTAGATAATATAGATCCAGACTTTAGGGATTTAGACTTTGATCCAGATAATCAATACTCTATGCCATACTTTTGGGGAACAGTAGGTTTAGCCTATAATAAAGAAAGGGTTCCTGAAGAAGATGTTCAATCTTGGGAGGTTTTATGGAATCCTAAGTATGA
>JASKZW010000034.1 GCA_030147425.1 Tissierellales bacterium | reverse complement strand
GCTCAGTGGTAGAGCCCCAGCCTTCCAAGCTGGTTGCGAGGGTTCGACTCCCTTCACCCGCTCCATTTTTGTATAGAAATCTATTTGGCGGCATAGCCAAGTGGTAAGGCAGAGGCCTGCAAAGCCTTTACCCCCAGTTCAAATCTGGGTGCCGCCTCCAATTAAATACATGTACCCATAGCTCAACTGGATAGAGTGTCTGACTACGAATCAGAAGGTTGGGGGTTCAACTCCTCCTGGGTACGCCATGAAAAAACAGCAGAATAATCTGCTGTTTTTTTATATCATAAAGTCAATCTTTTCACCTATCTTGATAGAAGACTCTTCAACTATAGAATTGTATGCTAATATTTTAACACCTTTTTTTTGAGCCTTATCTAAAGCTTCAGCAAATTTAGGATCCATTTCCTTATTAGGTCTGAAAGCTTTTATGTTATTTATTTGTATAAGAAAAAAGATTATAGGTTTCATTCCTAGTTCTAGTGTACTTATAAGTGTTTCTATATGCTTACGGCCTCTTTCTGTAGGAGCATCAGGAAACATAGCCAGTCCATCTTTTTCAAGAGTTACACCCTTTACTTCAATAAAGCCTTTAACACCATCTTTTTCATAGTATAAATCAAAGCGAGAGTCAGAGAAAGTTACTTCTCTTTTTAAAAGATCTAAGTTTTCTAATCCTTTTACTTGATTATTTAAAATACCATCATAAACTACCTTATTAGGTATTTGTGAATCTATATTAATAATCATATCTTCCTTATAGGCTGATATAAGGGAAAATTTAGTCTTTCTATTAGGATTACTGGCTTTTTCTAAAATAACCTTTGTACCAGGTTTAAGGATTTCCTTACACCTGCCTGTGTTTCGAACATGAACTTTTTCAACTTTATCATTAATTTTTACATTAGCAATAAATCTATTAGGTCTATCTAAAAAGATTCCGCTTGATGTATTAGTATATGTCATATAATCACCCCATATATATTATATTATAAAGAAGAATAAACTTATATATGTTATAATTCAAAATAGGAGGTATAGATATGAAAAATAAATTAAAAATAATTCAAGCTGATATAACAGAGTTAGAAGTTGATGCTATAGTAAATGCAGCAAATAATACGCTTTTAGGTGGGGGAGGAGTTGACGGAGCTATACATAGGGCAGGAGGGCCTATTATTTTAGAACAATGTAAAAAAATAGGTGGCTGTCCAACTGGTGAGGCAAGGATAACTAGTGCAGGAAATCTTCCATCAAAATATGTAATACATACTGTAGGCCCAATTTATAAGGATGGAAAGAGTAATGAAGACTATCTTTTATCTAGTGCTTATAAGAGTTCCTTAGAACTAGCTCAAGAATATAAAATAAAAACTATAGCTTTTCCTTTTATTTCAACAGGTGCCTATAGCTACCCAAAAGAAGAGGCTGCAAGGATTGCTATAGAAACAATTTTAAAGTCAGAGGAAATTAAGTTCATAGACCAGGTATATCTTGTTCTTTTTAGTGATAAAGATTACAAGTTAGTGAAAAAAACATATGAAACAATTGACATAGAGTAAAATATATTATACACTTATATCCTATTTGAAAAGGATGTGATTAAATGTTCGCAAATTCACATAAAATAATTGCAAAGAATATTGAAAATACTATTATAGATAAGAAAGAGATATATCTTGATGGAGGAGCCTTAGCCTGGGGATCGGTAGCGCCAGATATAGTTCCTAAATATAAGTTTAAAAGACACTATAGGGAAGAAAGTTTAGAATATATAATAAGAGAAATACTAGAACTAATAGACCTAAGTAAGAGTCTTGACTTTTACAATATAGATAGAATCACTATGAAAGTATTTAGTACTAAACTTGGTATAGTAAGTCATTATTTAACAGACTTTGTTTGTATACCCCATGTAGAAAGATGGACTTTTCCTAAAAATATGGCCAAACATTTAAAGTATGAATTAAAACTAGACAAATTAGCTGAAAGTCATAGTTTTAATCCTAATATAATAAAGGGCAATATAATAAACTTAGATTCTGTTGAAAGTGACATGTATCTTTTAGTCGAAACTTATATTTTAAATGTATTTAAAGAATATGAGAATAAACTAGATTATAGCAATGATTTAGACTATGCTTTAAGTCTAAATCTTAGTTTAACTAACTTTATCTTGGAACTTTCCAATGCTTATAATGAAGAGAAAGTTAAGGATAATTTACTAATAGAATTTTAGCACAGACTTTTGTGCTAAAGTTCTTTTTTTATGGATATATGCCTATAAATTTGATATAATTAGCATACTATACTCAATATACAGGAGGTTGATTTTAATTAAGTTTAGAAAGAAATTATTAGCAATTTTAGTGTTAACTTTATTCCTAACAGGCTGTGCTGACTTAGGAATACCTAATCCTAATAACAATGAGAATAACTATGAAAACGATTTAGTTACTCACTTTATAGATGTTGGACAGGGAGACAGTAGTTTAATAGAGTTTCCAAATGGCCAGGTTGCATTAATAGATGGAGGTCCAAGATCCAATTCAAAAGAACTAATCAAATATTTAAAAAGTACAAATATAAATAAGATTGACTATTTAATTGCTACCCATCCTCATGAAGACCATATAGGTGGATTACCTGAGGTGCTTAGAAATTTTAAGGTGGAAAATATTTATATGCCAGATAGGATTGCTAGTACTAAAATATTTGAGGATTTATTAAAAGAAATTGAAAGGCAGAACTTATCTATAGACATAGCAGAATCTGGTGATTATATAATAGATGATGGGGATTTAAAGTTTTACTTTTTAGGACCAGTTAGAAATAATTATGAGAAGACCAATAATTATTCGATAGTGAGTAAAATAGAGTATAAGGATAATTCTGTGTTAATAACTGGTGATGCAGAAAAGGAATCTGAAAAGGATATGTTAGATAAGAATTTAAATGTAAAGTCAGAAGTTCTAAGAGTAGGTCATCATGGGAGTAGAACTTCTTCAACTAAGGACTTTATAAAAAAGGTATCAGCAGATTATTATATTATTAGTTTGGGTAAAGACAATGAATATAACCATCCACACAAGGAGGTTATGGCTACTTTAGATAGTACAAGTAGGCCTGTATATAGAACTGATGAATTAGGTACGATAGTAATGGTTGCTGATGGAACTAGGATAGAATTTAAGGATATAGATAAGCTGGAGGAAGATAAGACGCTAAATCTAAAAGAAGAAAAGGGAACTTATATTGGTAATGTAAATACTAAAACTTATCATAAGGAGACTTGTAGCTATTTGCCTAAGGAAGAAAATAGGATTTACTTTGAAAGCAAGGAAGAAGCAGAAAAGAATGGCTATGAAGCACACAGTAACTGTGTAAATTAAGGGGGTTACTATGAGAGGAATAGTTGATCGAATAGAGGCTGGCAAGGTAGCAGTAGAAATTGAAAATGAAATTAAAGTTTTTAGCAAGGAATTTTTCCCAGACAATATCTCAGAAGGGGATGTTGTCTGGGAGGAAGATGGGCAATTTTTTATTGATAGATGTGCTAGTGAAAAAAGGGAAGAGGAGATAGGCAAACTTTTTCAAAGATTGAAAAAGAAAAAAGATAAGGAAGTATAGTTGATAAGGAGGGGATATTTTGATATCTGCAGAAAAAAGATTAGGAGATATATGTACCAGTTTAAAACACAACTTTTTATACAATAAGGACTTAAATTCTATACATATTTTATTGAATTTATATGATATTGAAAATAAAATGATGAATATATCTCCCACTTATATTTCAACTAATGATATAAGAAAGAAAATAAAAAGTCATTTAGCATATAGGAAAGATAGGGAAGCTATCTCTAACAATATTATGAATATAATTCATGAAGATATAGATCGTTTAGAGCTTATTTTTAATATAGAGGGATACAGTTTAGGATATTATAATACTCCTATGGTAAATAAATTAGAAGAGCTTGTAGTTCAAAAATATTCCATAGATAAATTATATGATTATAGAAACTTATTAAAAACTAATAGTGAATCTGAGATGATAAAAAAGCTTAAGACTGAAAATTTTATAGATATGTATAAATATGAAGAGAAATATAAAGATATATATGAATTTGTAGACATGTATTGTAAAGAATTTATAAGGAATAAAGTATTTAGGTTTAATGAAAATTTAAATAGACAATTAAAAATAGAATATAGATATGAGGAAATTTACTTAATAGAAGAAAAAAACTTTCTAACTATAAATGAAATAGACAAAATATATGATATCATAAAGGAAAGACTATATACTAACATAATAGAGATTTACACAGAAGCAAGTTGGTTTGGCATAAATGATAGGCTACTTAACAGATATTAATATTTAATTAATATAATAAATAAAGGGGGATTTTTATGTATATCAGAAAGTATATGTTAGAAAGAAAAAAGTTAACCACAGTTGATTTAGAAGAAAGCATTGAAAGTGCATTAGAGAAAATTAAAGAAGGGGATTTTTTATCACTTCCAGTATTAGATGGGGAAGAATTTAAAGGTATAATAATGAAGGAAGCTATATATAGAAAATATTTTGAACTAGGATGCACAGAAAGGGAAAAATATTTAAAAGAAACAAAGGTAAAAGACTTATATAGCGATGAGTACAAATCAATCCAAGAAGGGGAATTAGTTGAAAATGCATCTTATTTATTAAAAGAGTTAAGAACTCCTTTTTTACCAGTTTTTGATTTAAACAATAAATTTACTGGAATCCTAACTCATGTAGCTATATTTGATGCTTTTGCAGAAGTGTTTGGAATAGGTAGGGGTACTAGAATAGTTGTTACAGTTTATGATATACCAGGTCAATTAGCAAGACTATTAGAAGTAATAAAAAAGGAAAATATCAATGTTCTAAACTTTGCTACAGTTGATGCAAAAGTAATTGATGTATTTAAAGTAGTAGTGAGGGTAGATACTAAGGATGAAAAGCAGGTTGAAGATTTAATTAAAAGTATAGAAAAAAGTGGATTTAAGGTTGGAGACGTAGACGAATAAAATAGAGATAAAAATATATATAAAATAAAAAGCTAGGTTAGGAAACTAACTTAGTTTTTTATTTTAAAAGGCAGGATGGTGGATATGAGGATATTAGGAATAGATCCAGGTTTGGCTATAGTTGGATATGGAGTTATAGATATGCTAGGTAATAAGTTTAAGATAGTTGATTATGGCTGTATTATAACTGATAAAGATACAGACTTTCCTGAAAGGCTAAAGTACATATATGATTCTATGAATTATTTAATAGAAAAATATAGTCCAGATGAATTAGCCATAGAAGAATTATTTTTCAATAAAAATGTTAAGACAGCTATAGCTGTAGGACAGGCAAGGGGAGTTCAGGTTTTAGCAGGAATAAATAATAATCTTGATATTTATGAATATACTCCCTTACAAATAAAACAAGCTGTGGCTGGCTATGGAAGAGCAGATAAAAAGCAGATACAGGAAATGGTAAAGGTATTGCTTAACTTAAAGGAAATACCTAAGCCAGACGATGCGGCAGATGCTCTAGCTATATCACTTTGCCATGGGTTTTCAAATAATTTTAAGGATATATTTAAATTGAAATGAGGCTGATTAAAAATGTATGAGTATATAAAGGGAAAGGTTGTTTCTATAAAAGAAGATTACATAGTTTTAGACAATAATGGTATAGGATATAAAATATTTACTTCAGAAAATTCTATGACAGAACTTACTAAAAATGAAGAAAGAAAAATGTATATTTATTATAACCAAAGGGAAGATGGAGTTTATCTTTACGGCTTTTTAGAGGAAGAAGAGTTAGATATGTTTAACTACTTATTATTAGTATCCAAGGTAGGCCCTAAAACTGCCCTAGGAGTACTATCTACCCTAACTCCCTTTGAAATAAGGGAAGCAGTTTTAAATAGGGATGTAAAAAGCTTGTGTCAAGCTCCTGGCATAGGAAAGAAAACTGCAGAAAGAATTATACTAGAACTAAAAGATAGACTAGAGAAAACTATATTCTCAGATTCTGGCTCAATTGAGACAGTTAATAGTAATTTAGATATAGCAGTAGCAGGATTAGAGACATTAGGTTATAATAA
>JASKZW010000028.1 GCA_030147425.1 Tissierellales bacterium | reverse complement strand
AAGAAATCAGAAATAGAATACAGTAATTAGTTTGAATATATGATTAACTATATGACAAGATATGTTATAATTAATATTAAATGAGGTGACTAAGCTTTGATTAATAAGTTACTTAATTTAATAATTATATTAATAGCTATTAATTTTTCAGCTTATGTTTATATAGTACTAAAGGAAAAAATACTTTATAAAAATAATATAGTTCATATTAACAAGAAATCCGTTACCAGTAGCCTACTAGAAGAAATAGATATGAAAAGTTTTGATCTTCTTGGCGAAGAGTTTAAGATAGGTGATGAGATAGAAATAAGGACTAAGGACCATAGGTTTTTTGAAGGAATATTGCTAGGTTTTTCTAGCAATAAACTTTCTGTAGTGTTAGTAACATATGATGATAAAATTAAATTTTTTAGATATGACACTATAGGAAAAATGACTATAGCAAGTAGATATGGGTATTTTTTCAAGTAATAAAATGAAAGTAGTTGGTTGGTATGGGTGAAAGCTTTACTAGAGATAAGAAAAAAAATATATCTATAGTCTTAATTTTTATTTCTATATTTATATATCTTATAATAAAGATGATAATACCTACTTTAATATCATCAATGACAAAGTCAATTTTTCCTAAGGAAGAATTGATAGAGGACAAATATAGTGTTAGTTCTATAGTTATAAAAAATGAGGAAGTATACAAGTCTGCTGGTAAGGGTACAGTTACTTTTATAGCAGAGGAGTGTGAAAAAGTATCAGCAGGGAAAAAAATAGCAGAATTAAAACTTTTAAAGGACAACTCTACTAAGAATCAGCAGTTAGAGGAGTTAAATAAGAAGATATCAGTATTAAATGAAACAATAGATGAAATGACAAGTAATGGAGACTATAATACTAAGGAGAATATAGATAATATAGTAAAGGAAATCCAGCAAAGCATACAGAATGAAGATTATGAGACAGCAGAGATTTTAAAAGAAAAATTAAAAATTTATAAGTCAGATGAAATAGATCCTAATAATAATAGGAAAGAAATAAATAATAAATTAGCAGAATTAAAAGAAGAGAAGAGAAAAACAGAAGAAGAGCTTAAAAAAAATTTAATAAGCTACTATACTCGTGATGCAGGGGTTGTGTCCTATAAGATAGACGGCTATGAGGAAGTTTTTAAATACAGTGATAGGAATAATTATAGCTTTGATAAACTAAAAGATGTTCCAATAAAGAAGGATTTATTAGATAATAAGTATTTTGAATATAACGAACCTATCTTTAAGATCATAAATAATTTTGAATGGCACTTGCTAATAGATGGAACAAGTGTAAAAGATGTAGAAGTCTATGAAATAGGAGACAATATTACAATAGAGTACAAGGGTAAGGAAATCATAGGGAAAATAGAAAATATATTCAAGGAAAATAAAAAAGTTAATTTATTATGTAGATTTAACACAGACTTTGAAGACTTTTATGATAAAAGATTTTTAGACGTGAATTTAATACGTTATAAAAATTCAGGTTTTAAAATACCTAAGAAAGCTATTGTAGAAAAAGATAACCAGAAGGGTGTTTATATTAAACAAACTAATGGAATAGTAAAATTTAAACCTGTAGATATACTTAAGACTGATAGTGAATATATCTATATATCATCAGGTGATGAAGATGGTAATATAGAAGTAGGTTTAAAGGATGAAAAAGCTAAAACAGTAGACGAGTTTGATGAGATACTTATAAATGATATAAAATTAAAGGAAGGGCTTATATTAGATTAGGGAGGTAATTACAATTATCAAGAAGAATATAGAATTAATAGAAGATGAGATAAGGGAGCATTCACAGGATCCTGATAATGTATTATTACTGGCAGTTACTAAGAATGTTGAAATTAGTAAGATAGAAGAAGCTATAGATTATGGCTTAACAGATATAGGAGAAAATAGGGTCCAAGAATTAGAAAAGAAATACGAGATTTTAGGAGATAAGATAAACTATCATATGATAGGACATCTACAAAGCAATAAGGTTAAATATATAATTGATAAGGTTAGTTTAATTCATTCCTTAGATAGGATGTCCTTGGTTAAAGAAATTGATAAAAGGGCCAAACAGCATGATTTGATTATGGACACCTTAGTGCAAGTTAATGTATCAGGAGAGGAAAGTAAGTTTGGCTTGGCCCCAGACCAAGTTTTAGGCTTTATAGAAAAGGTCCAAAATTATGAAAATATAAGAATTAGAGGGCTAATGACTATGGCCCCTCACTATGAAAATCCAGAAGATACAAGGTGGGTTTTTAAGGAATTAAAAGAATTAGAAAAAAAGATTGATAAAAAAGGCTATAAAGGGGTAGAAATGGGTATATTATCAATGGGAATGACTAATGACTATAAAGTTGCCCTAGAAGAAGGTTCTACTATTATAAGAGTTGGTAGGGCTATATTTGGGGAAAGAAAATATTAGGAGGGATTTTAAATGTCAGGAGTGTTAGAAAAAATAAAGCATATGGCAGGTTTGGCAGACCTGGAGGAATATGGTGATTATGATGAGTATGAAGAATATGAGGAAGTTGAAGAAGAAACTCATGAGGATGATTTTATGAACACAACTAGAAAGAAGGATAATAATAAAATAGTAAATATTCATACAGCTAATAATATGAAATTAGTTATACATGAGCCATTAAACTATGAAGATGCACCAAAAATAGTAGATGACTTAAAGTCTAGAAAAACTGTTGTTGTAAACTTAGAGCAGTTAGAGCCTTTAATTAAGAGAAAAATATTTGACTTTATAAATGGTGGTTTATACTCATTAGAAGGAAATATACAAAAGGTTACAACAGATATCTTTATTCTAGCTCCAAAAAATGTAGAGATAGATGGAGATATTAGGGATAATATAAAGAATAAAAATATTTTTAATTGGTAGAATAAAAACAAAGGAAGATTAGATGTATACAATATATAGATCACTTATTATATTTTTTGATATAATACAAACTTTAATATTAGTTAGGGTTATATTTTCCTGGATAAGGGTTGGAAGGGACAGTTTAATAGGAAACTTCATATATAGCATGACCGATCCAGTTTTATATCCAGCAAAGTTACTTTTGCATAAATTAGGCTTAGATAGGGGAATGTTTGACTTCTCACCTGTTGTGGCCATATTAATGATGGATGTAATATTAAGGCTTGTAGCTAAGATAATTTTTTAAAGGATGATGTTTTTTACATGATATTAGATAGAGATTTTTATTTAAGTCATTTACATGAGTTAGAAGATAAAGAGATTGGTAAGAGATGCCTTGATAAAATAGAGCAAGTTATGAGTAAACACACAGTAGAATCAACTGATTTTCTAGATCCATTTGAGAGAAAAATTTGTAGATCGATTTTAAATCGCTTTGATGATATTTCATATAAGGAATATGGTGGACTTGAAGGAGCAGAGAGAAAAATAATATCTATTTTCCAAAGCTACCACTATTTTACTGAGGAAGATATTGATATAGAAGCAATGGAGATTTATGATTATGTGAGTGACTTTAGTCATAGAAATTTCTTAGGGTCAATACTAGCCTTAGGTATTGATAGGAGTAAGCTAGGAGATATACTTATCCATGAGGAAAAAACTCAAATCCTAGTTAAAAGGGAAATTTCTGATTATCTATATTATAACCTACATAAGATAGGTAGAGAGAATGTAAAAGTAAAAATAATAGATTTGAGCCTATTGGAAGAAATAGATATTTTGTATGAGGAGAAACAAAGTACTATTTCTTCTTTAAGGCTAGATGGTGTTATAGCTACAGCTTTAAACTTATCAAGATCTTCTAGTCAAGAACTTATAGAAGCTAATAGGGTAAAGGTAAACTGGGAGGAAATAAGCAAGGCTTCATATACAGTAGAAGAAGGTGCTTTGATTTCTGTAAAAGGCTATGGACGTTTTATATTATATTCTATAAATGGAGTTAGCAGGAAAGAGAGGATTAAAGTTACTATAAGACTAATAAAATAACTGGAGTGATAAGAATGATAACGCCTCAAGAGATAAAGAATAAAGAATTTAAAAAGGCCTTTAGGGGTTATGACGAGATTGAAGTCGATGAGTTTTTAGATAAAATAATAAGTAGTTATGAAAAAATTTATAATGAAAATACAGAACTAAAAGATAAATTAATGGTCTTAAATGAGAAATTAACTAAGTATGACAATCTAGAACAGACTTTAAAGGATACTTTAATAGTAGCCCAAACTACTTCTGATGATGTTATAAAGTCATCAAAGGAAAAAGCTGAATTAATTATAAGTAC
>JASKZW010000016.1 GCA_030147425.1 Tissierellales bacterium | reverse complement strand
TCACTATCAGCTGATTCTTCTAAAACTAAAATTTTCAAACCATAGTTTTCTAAAATCATACCTGTTTGTGGATAGTCTGGACTTGAATAGTCATTGCTATCATCAAAAACTGGAACCATGTCCCTATCTAAGTCTTCTGTTACAGTTCCTCCACCCCAGTCATGGTAGAATTCTTGCTCTTGTCTTAAGCTGAAAGCAGCGTCATGCATGTTAAAGTCATCTCTTGTATCTACATAGTAATTTCCATCACTATAGTGATAACCTACTCCCTTAGGATCTGCATCTACAACACCTGCAAACATATATCCTGGATGTTCTGCTACCTGTTGATCTGGATTGTTCCAATCATCAATATAGTGTTCATTTATATACCAAACCAATAAACCTGGATCAAACTGGGTGTTTGGATTATATTTACTTATATGCTGTAAACCTTCATCCACCTTACCTGGTTGAGGGTTTCTCCACTCTAATAAATAGTAGTGAGCATGCTTACTCCTACCTGTAGTTTGAATAAATCCATTTAATTCAAACTTGCTTTCTCCCTCTGCATCATCTTCAAAAATCATCTTCCAGTCCTTATTAGGGTCCTTTTCTGTCTCTGTTTCCAAAGGTTTTTCTGGTTCGGGTTCATTACTCGGTTCTTGTATTATAAATGAGTATTCTTGACCATCTTTATTAAACTTATCTTCACCTTCAGTATAGGCTCTCCAATCAACCTTAAAGGAATATTTTCCTGCCTTTAAAAACTTATGAGAACTCCACGATTCATTCCCACCTTCCTTGTGGTTATTATATCCTGCCCATATTAAAGGCTCTTTATCCCCAACCTTACTTACATCCCAATACAACATTTCATGACCTTTAAATCTAACTTCCACTGTTGTATCCTCTTCTAACTCAAATTCATATTCTTTTTTAGTTGTATAAGCTCTTAACAAGTCTGTTTCCTCTTTACCTACAAAGATTTCCTTTGCTGATAAATCGCTAACAAGAACTTGAAAATCCTTATCATAAGTTTCTTTTTCATGCCTTACATGTAACTTATACTCACCTTTTTTCAAAACTCCGTCACTAGAAGACCAACTTCTAGCATCTTTTTCCTCTTCTACATTAGCGAAGTTGTCATTACCCTTATATATAATATTTCTTTTTTCTCCTTGAGAAAGATCCCAATATATATCTTTAGCTCCTTTTGTATCTATTCTAATCCTCATGTCTTCTTCTAATTTTAATATATAATCTTTTCCTAAATCTCCTTCATTTAAAACTATCTCTTTTTCTTCACCAACAACTATTTCATTTTCCTTTATTTCTGGCTCTATTGGCTCTTCCGGTTCTGTCGGTTCTACTGGTTCTTCTGGCTCCTCTGGCTCTTCAGACTTTTCTATACCAGTTATTTTAATATCATCTACATACATACCTTGCATAGGTGTGTTAGAGTCAGTCCAGAAGTAGAATGTTAAATCTATTTCCTTACCTGCATATTCACTTAAGTTAAACTCTGCATCTATCCAGCCACCAGATGAGTCTGTAATACCGTGACCTGGATTTCTTTCTTTCATTTGTTCTTCTGTTTCATTTTCTAATAACCAATCATCAAATTCCTCTGTAGTTATATTTCCCTTTACAGTCTTCCATTCATCTTCCTTACCACTTTCATTTACCCTTATAGTAACAAAGTCAAAATAAGGATCTATTTTGTACCAAGTTTTAAATTCTAAAAACACTTCCTCATAATCAGTCAAGTCTATATTCTTAGCTACCATAGAGTTTCTAAGATCATCTGCAGCTCCACTAAAATACATTTTTTCTCCTTGAGCTGGTTCTAAGACTACAGTTTCCTTTTCAGGAAGGTCTATTCTAAAAGTATCTAGTTTACCATCTTTTCTCTCATGAGCCTGGTGTAGTTCTATTTCTAAACCATCCCCACCTATTTGAGAAAAATCCCTCTTATCTCTATTAGTCCATTTTGCAAAGTTAGCATTTCCCTTTTCAAAAGAGTCCTGTAATAAGTTTCTATTATAAGCGCCATAACCTACTGGCATAGTACCATTTATATCCTTACCTGTATATGAGCCACCCATTATATCCCAGTAGCTAACTGGAGGTGTACTTCCATTAAATCCATATAGGTCAGGAAGTCCTAGAACATGACCAAATTCATGGGCTAAGGTATCAGCTGCTGAATCTTGAGCTATTATAGCAAAGTCATCAAATCTCCAATCCTTACCTTTATGGTCCTTTACTTCATACTCCTTTAAACCCCATTCTCCTCCATACCATGTAAATCCTCTTCTAAATGGCCAAATAGCATTGTTACCTAAACTCCCTCCACCAAATTCTGCTCCTAAACCTGGATGAATTACTACTATAGAGTCTACCTGTCCATCTGGAGTACCATAAGTTATATGGGTTTCATATGTCTCCCTGTCTCTTTTCCTAGTATCTAGGTCAAAGTCATTTAAATCTATGTTTTCATCTGCAGCAACTGCCTTTATAGCCTCTTCTATCAATATCCTTGGACTATCTTGGTCTCCTTGATATTTACAATAGTCTTTTGCATTCATTTCTGCAGTATACGGACCTACAACCTCACCGTTAAAGTCATAAGTTCCACCTGACATTTGCTTATAAAAGTTTCTTATACTTATGTACTCATTTCCAGCTTCAGTATAAGTGTCTTCTGAGAAAAGCATATCCTTAACAACTTCTGGATAATCCTTTCCTGGTATTTCCCTTACTCGCCACTCTTCCTTACTTTCAATATCACTAAACTTATAGTCAGCAAATTCCATTAAAACAACTAATGGCTTAGCCTCTACCTTCTCACTTCTGTACGATGTTGCTAGTGCTAAATTAGGTGCTAATATATTAGCTAGCATAAATACTAGTAGTAATATTGACAGCAACCTTTGATTTTTATAACCCTTTTTCATAAAATTACCCCTCTTCTCTTTATTATAGCCTGAGTTGTTTTAATTTTGAGAATTGTCAGACTATTTATAAGTATTATACTTTAATTTACTTATATTTGCAACGGGTAGAAAAAATACTTATGGTAATGTTTAGTAGATATATGCATATATATGTAATAACATAGTTATATTGCTTATAATGAAGCAAAGGGAATTTATAGTATTATTTTGCACTTGAATCTATATTTATAAATAAAAAACAATAATAAAAAAGATGGCTTTCGCCATCTTTTCTAGTCTATTTTTCTTCCTAAAGTTTTTGTATAAAGCAAGTAATAAGTTGCTGAAGACCAACTAAAGTTTTTAGCATGTAAGCCTGCTCCAGTTACTGGGTTGTAGTTTTCCCTTATTGGTCCTTTTTCCATAAGTCCCTCTGCATTTACAAATAGCTTTTTAGATAATTTCTCTGCCTCTTCATAGTAGCCATAGTTTTTCAAAGCCTCTACTCCAAAAAGAGCCTGGTCTAACCAAACTGGTCCTCTCCAATATCTATTTGGATCAAACTTTGGATTATCCTTAGATGAAGTCGGGAAAGGTACAAAGGTGTTAAACTTCTCTGGATCCATTATATTATCCCTAACAGTCTTAGCCTGGTCTAAACTAGCTGCACCAGCCCATAAAGGTATCCAACCTTCTGTTCCCTTACCTCTATTAGTTAAGAGCTTCTTAGTCTCTCCCTTTTCATCAGTCTGTAAGTCATAGAAAAAGCCTGTTTCTTCATCATACATATTTTCCTGTATATAAGCCTTTAAGTTCTCAGCCTCTTTCTTATACTTTTCTACATCCTCTTCTTTTCCTAAAAGTTCAGCCATAGATGCTAGGTAAAGCTTCTCACTATATAGGTAGGCATTTA
>JASKZW010000015.1 GCA_030147425.1 Tissierellales bacterium | reverse complement strand
GCCATTCCGCCTCCGCCAACCTTTTCTATAATCTTATATCTGCCACCTAATGTAATATCTTCCAAAGCATTCACCTCAATTCTTTAATTTTGCCGCTATTATAGTAATATTATCATAACTTCCCAACTCTTTTGCAAGTTCTACTAAAGTTAAGCAAGCTTCATCTAAGCTTTTTTCTAAAAAAACTCTTTCTATTTCCTCATCACTTACCTCATTTGTCAAGCCATCTGTAGTTAATAAGATTATATCTGACTGACTTAAAGGCTCTAAAACTAAATCAACCTCTATGCTTTCTCCAGTTCCTACAGCACGGGTAATTATATTTTTCTGAGGATGGTTTTCAGCCTCTTCCCTTGTTATAGTACCTTTCTTTAACAATTCCTTAACTAAGGAATGATCTTCTGTAAGTTGACTTAATTTATTATTTGATATTTTATAAATTCTACTATCTCCTACATGGCCTATATACATAAGTCCCTTGTCTATATAAGCTAAACTAAGAGTCGTTCCCATACCCTTATATCTAATATCTTCATTGGATTTTTTAAAAATAATATTATTTGCCTCTATTATAGAATCTTCTATGGATTTTAAAATATCCTTTTCACAAGGCAAATCTTCTAATTTTGATAAAGCCTTACTTATGACAGATACAGCTAATTGGCTGGCCACTTCTCCTGCCTTGTGTCCACCCATTCCATCAGCTATTATTAAAAGTTTCTTATCATCTGATATATAATAATAATCCTGATTCACCTTTTTTCTTAAACCTATATCTGTCCTAACACTTATTTTCACAGCTTTCACCTCTCTACCATTTATTTAGTATATCTACGTCTAAGCTGTCCACATGAAGCATTTATATCTGAACCCATTTCCCTTCTTATTGTTGTCCTTATTTTAAGTTCTTCAAGCTTTTTCTTAAATTTTTTAACACTTTCATCTTCTGGTTTTTCTCCTGAATATTCTTCTATAGGGTTTAATGGGATTAAGTTGATATGAAAATTGTCATTTCCCAAAAGCTTTTTTAATTCGTAAGCTTCTTCATCTCCATCATTTACTCCACTTATTAAAGTATATTCTATAGTAACTCGCCTTCCATTTACTTTTAGGTAATGCTTACATGCATCTATTAATTCCTTAACAGTATACTTTCTTGCTATAGGCATTATTTCCTTTCTTTTACTGTCAAAAGGAGAGTGTAAGGATATAGACAAGGTTATAGCTAGATTTTCCTCAGCTAAATCGTATATTTTAGGAACTATTCCACATGTAGACAAAGTTATATTTCTATAGGATAAATTTTTACCATTTTTACTATGTATTATCTCTAAAAAAGTCATAACATTATCATAGTTATCTAAAGGTTCTCCACTTCCCATTAAAACAATATTACTTATTTCTACTCCTATATCTTTTTCAATACTATAAACCTGTCCTAGCATTTCTCCTGGGGTTAGATCCCTAACTAAGCCATCCTTTGTAGAAGCACAAAATTCACACCCCATCCTACAGCCTACTTGGGTAGAAATGCAAATACTTGTGCCATGGGCATAGTCCATAGCAACTCCTTCAATAATGTTCCCATCATCTAGTTGAAAAAGATATTTTCTAGTTGCATCTACTTGGGAATCTAATTTTTTATATACCTTTACTCCCTCTATATATGCTTTTTCAGCTAAGTTTTTCCTAGTCTCCTTAGATAGAACAGTTATATCTTCTATTTTTTCTACCTGATTTTTATTAATAAAGGAAAATACCTGACCACCCCTATAAGCTTTTTCACCTAAACTGACTAGGTAGTCTTTTAACTCCTCTTCTGTTAAACTTGATAGTTTTACCTTATTCAAACTTTCACCTCCATAATTCTATCTTTTAATTATATCATAAATAAAAAAAATATTGCCTGATGCCAGGCAATATTTTAGTCTCTTCTTCTATTTTGAGTAATAGATAAAAGCCTTAAAAGCTCTCCTATAGCTACTAAGGTAGCTGCTACATAAGTTAAGGCTGCAGCAGATAAAACCTTTCTAGAATAAGGTCTTTCATCATAAGCTATATAGGAATTATCTTCTAATTGATTTAAGGCCCTCCTACTTGCATTAAATTCTACTGGCAAGGTTACTATCTGAAATAAAACTATAGCTAAATACAAGCTAATTCCAAGTTCTATCATCATTGGAGATATTACCATACCTAAAAATATAAGAATCCATACAAACCTAGAACCTATACTTGCTATAGGCGCTATAATACTTCTAATTTTTAATGGTACATAACCTTGATCATGTTGGATAGCATGGCCTACTTCATGGGCTGCAACAGAAATAGAAGCAATAGATGTTCCATTATAAACATTGCTAGATAGTCTTAACACCTTATTTATTGGATCATAATGATCTGTAAGATTTCCAGCAACAGCCTCTACCCTAACATCGTGAATATTATTTCTCTTTAATAAATTTTGTGCAACTTCATAACCTGTATAACCATACTTTGAATTCACCCTTAAATACTTGTTAAATGTAGTTGATACCTTTATTTGAGCATAGCTAGAAATTGCAAGGGCAAACATTAATACTAAAAACCAACTATTTGTTCCGCTACCATAATAACCGTACATAAATATCCTCCTAACTATCTCCTAAGATTATCTTATCTTCAAAACTATTTCCCTTTAAATAATCCTCTACCTTCATCATCTTTTTACCAGGTAATTGAATTTCCTTTAAAATAACAGTACTGTCATCTGCATTTACATATATACCTGATCCTTCAACTTTAAAAACCTCTCCTAGTTCTAAGCCTTCTTCCTTCTTAGCCAATTCAACCTGGCCTATTTTTAAGTTTTTGCCTTTATAAAGAGTATAAGCACCTGGCCAAGGAGTTACGCCCCTAACCAAATTATATATTGTTTTCCCATCCTTAGACCAGTCAATTAAACCAGTGTCCCTAAATACCTTTTCTGCATATGTTGCCTTTTCGTCATCTTGCTTCTCTTTTTTAACCTTACCATTTTTTATATCCTCTATTGATTTTAAAACTAAGCTAGCACCTAATTCAGCTAGTTTGTCATGAAGAATTCCTACATTATCTTTTTCCCCTATTTCTATACTTTCCTGAAGGAGAACATCACCTGTATCCAAACCTTCTTCCATTTCCATAATACTAATTCCTGTATTTTTTTCTCCATCTATAATAGCCCTATGAATTGGTGCCGCACCCCTATATTTGGGCAAAAGAGACGCATGTATATTGATACAAGCATATTTAGGAAGTTCTAATATTTCCTTACTTAAAATTTGCCCATAGGCTGCAACTACTATTAAATCTGGCTTGTAAGTACTTATAAAATCAATTGATTCTTTAGAATTTATATTTTCAGGCTGATATACCTCCAAAGCTAAGTCTAAAGCCTTCTTTTTTACAGGAGTAGGGTGAAGTTTTTTCCCCCTACCCCTTCTGCTATCTGCCTGTGAGATGACTAATGATACTTTATTTTCACTTTTAGCTATTTTTTCCAATGCAGGAACTGCAAAATCTGGAGTTCCCATATAAATAATATTCATTTCTACCACTCCTAATAATCTAATCTTAGTTTGCTAGTTCTTCTCCTACTACTTTATCTGTAAATAAAATTCCATTTAAGTGGTCTATTTCATGACATAGGGCCCTAGCTAGAAGTCCTTCTCCTTCTATAAGCTTCTTTTCGCCCTCTTCATTTAGATATTCAACCTTCACATACTCAGGCCTTAAGACATTCCCAAATTCATTAGGAACACTTAGACAGCCTTCAGCATCTAAGCTTTCACCTTTTTTTTCTATGATTTCTGGGTTTATTAGTTTAATAGGCCCATCGCCTACATCAACTACTATAACCCTTCTAAGAATACCTACCTGAGGTGCTGCTAAACCTACACCATTGTTTTCATACATAGTTTCTACCATATCCTCTAATAAAATCTTTATCCTGTCATTTATATTTTCTACTTCCCTTGATCTTTTTCTTAACACTGGATCTCCAGCAAATCTTAATTGTCTTATTGCCATAATAAGCCTCCTATCTATATTATTGAAATTGGATTTACATCTATATTAAATTTTACTAATTTAAAGTCTATTTTCTTTAAATTTTTTACTAAGATAGAATCTAGTATTTCTTTTACATTTCTAGATTCTTTTTTAGGACTTTTTATTATAATTTGATAGCGATAATTATTTTTTATCTTATCTAACACTGCACTATAGGGCCCTATTATTTCAGAAACTAAGTTTGATAAAAGAAAACTATTGCTAATAACTGATTTGATTTCCAAAGACTTTCTATAAACATAGTCTGAGTTCTCACCATATATAGTTATTAAAACTATATCAACATAAGGATCATAGGAAAACTCCTTTCTCAGGCTCAATTCTTTTTCAAAAAATCCCTTATAATCATAGTCTCTAGCCATTTCTATACTGTAATGCTCTGGAGTATAGGTTTGGACTATAACTTTTCCCTCTTTATAAGCCCTACCTGCCCTTCCAGCTACTTGGGTTATCAATTGAAAAGTCCTTTCCCCTGCCTTGTAGTCAGGTAAGTTTAAACTAGTATCTGCTGTTATTACTCCAACTAAGGTAACATTGGCAAAGTCTAACCCTTTTGCAATCATTTGGGTACCTATTAGTATGTCTATCTTATGATTTTTCATTCCCTCTAAAATTTTTTCATGACTTCCTTTCCTAGCTACAGAGTCTAAATCCATCCGACCTACTCTAGCTTCAGGAAAGAACTTCCTAGTCATTTCCTCTATTTGTTCAGTTCCCACTCCAAAAAATTTTATATATTTACTTTTACATTCTGGACATATCTTAGGAACTGGCTTTGTCATACCACAATAGTGGCACTTACATCTATTACTATACTTATGAAAGGTCATAGATACTTCACATTCATTACATTTTACTACATAGCCACATTTTCTGCAAGAAACAAAGGTAGAAAAGCCCCTTCTGTTTAAAAACAGGATTATTTGCTCCTTCCTTTCTAAAGTTAGACTTATTTCCCTATATAATTCCCTACTAAATATACTAGTATTACCTACATTTAACTCTTCTCGCATATCTACTAGGCTAATTTCAGGCATACTAGTTCTATTTACCCTTTCCTTTAATTCTAATAACTTTATATCACCTTTTATTGCTTCATAGTAGCTAGTTATATCAGGTGTTGCTGTTCCTCTTAATAGTTTAGCACCTGGATTTAGCTCCACTCTCTTTTTAGCTACTTCTATAGCATTATATTTTGGATTCATACTAGACTTATAACTAGTTTCATGCTCTTCATCTATAACTATTAGACCTAAATTAGAAAAAGGAGCAAAAATAGCAGATCTAGCTCCTACAACTATCTTAACATCTCCATTTTTTATCCTGGTCCATTCATCAAATCTTTCCCCATAGGACAATCTACTGTGGAGAACTGCTACCCTATCGCCAAATCTTCCAACAAAGCGATCTACTGTTTGGGGCGTTAAAGATATTTCAGGTACTAAAATAATCGAATCCTTTCCCTGCTCTAGCATTTCTTCTACTATTTGCAAGTAGACTTCTGTTTTTCCACTTCCTGTAACACCATGTAAAAGATAATCCTTATGGCTACTAGCTTTAAACTCTTGAATAGCTCTTTCTTGTTCAGGATTTAGCTTATGTTTTTTATACTTATTTATATCTTTTTTTATTGGATCCCGGTACACTCTTCTATATTCAACTTCTATAAGTTCCTTTCTTTCTAGCTCATCTATAATATAAGAAGATATTTTTAATTTTTTTAACAAGTCCTTGGCTAGAATTAATTCTTCTTCACTGTTCAATAAATAATCCATTGTATCCTTTTGCTTTTTAGCCCTTGAACTTATTAAGTGATCAATATCCTTAATCTTCTCTTTATTTACTTTTAAATACTTTTCTTCCTTATGACTAACTTCAGTTTCTATTTGAAAAGTAGTCCTTATAAGCTCCTTCTTTTCCAAACTTAATAAAATATCTTTTATATTATCTTTTTCATATAGGCTTTCTAATTTATCAAAACTTCTATTTCCTTCTTTTATAAGCTTATATATATTAGATTCATCTTCCGACAAGTCCTCATTACTTTCCTTATTAAGTTTATATTCTAACTTTATCTTTTTAAAATCTCCTGGAGGAAGAACTGCCCTAATAGAATCAATATAGGGGGATATATAAAACTTACTCATCCAAATAGCTAAAGTTAATAGTTCCTTGTCTATTAAAGCTTTTGAATCTATTATTTTATAAATATATTTTAATTGAAAGTCTCCCTTATAACTATCATTAATATCAATTACTATTCCTTTTAACATTCTATTAGATCTTCCAAAGGGTATGAGAACCCTCATCCCTATCTCTAACTTATCCAACATTTCTTCCTTTATTTTATAGGTATAAACCTGATTTGTTCTTAAGGCTCTATTTTCTGTTACAATACTTGCATAAAGCATATATTTATCATCCCTCTTAATAAATTAAAAAGCTAGACTAAGCTAGCTTTTTAAATTTATTTCTTCTATTCTGCAACTTTTCTTATATAAGTAATTTTGCCGTCTAGAGCTTCCTCTATTGCTATAGTTACTGGCTTTTTTGATTCTGTCTCTATTAATGGTTCTGAACCATCGATAATCTGTCTTGCTCTTTTAGCAGTAAGCATAACTAAGGTATACCTACTATCACCAATTCTTGATAACTCATCTAGTGATGGACTAAACATACTATTACTCCTCTCCTTTAAAAAAACTATTATTTAGTTTAAATTTTTCTTTTAATTTTAATTGCTCTGCTCTTATAATAGCTTCTACATCTCTAACTGCTCGGTCTAACTTATCATTATAAACTAAATAATCATATTTATCTATAAGTTCTATTTCTTTTCTTGCATTTGACATTCTCATATTGACTACCTCTGCAGTCTCAGTTCCCCTTCCTTCAAGCCTTCTGCGTAATTCTTCTTCTGAAGGTGGTAGAATAAAAATAAGTACTGCATCATCATACTTTTCCTTTACTTGAAGAGCTCCTTGTACATCTATCTCTAGTATTACTACCTTACCCTTATCTACCTGGTCTATAACCTGTTTTTTAGGTGTTCCATAATAATTACTGTGAACCTTAGCATACTCTAAAAGTTCATCATTTGCCACCATTTTTCTATGCTCTTCTTCCGTTATAAAGTAATAATCCCTTCCATCTACTTCACCTTTCCTGGCCTGCCTTGTTGTAACTGATGTTGAAATTAGATAGTCTTGATTTTTTCTTAATAGGTCCCTACAAATTGTCCCCTTGCCACAGCCAGATGGACCTGATATTACTACTAGTGCTCCTCTATCCATTTTACTACTCCTTTACTTTCTAATTATTCATCATTAGATTTATCATTATTTAGTCTTTGCCCTACAGTCTCTGGTTGAACAGCTGATAAAACTATATGATTACTATCAGTTATTATTACCGCCCTTGTTCTTCTTCCATAAGTTGCATCTATAAGAAGTCCATGTTCCCTTGCCTCTTGAACCATTCTTTTAATAGGTGCTGATTCTGGACTCACTATAGAAATTATTCTGTTTGCTGACACCATATTTCCAAATCCTATGTTTATTAATTTAATCTTCATAATATCTCCTCCTGTTATTGAATATTTTGGATCTGCTCCCTAGTTTTTTCTAAAAGTGCTTTAAATTCTACCACATTTTTAGATATATCTACATGGGAACTCTTTGATCCAATTGTATTTATTTCTCTATTCATTTCTTGAATAATAAAATCAAGTTTTCTTCCAATAGCTTCTTGATTAGTCATGGTTTCCTCAAACTGATTTATATGTGCCTTCAACCTGGCAATCTCTTCTGTTATATCCGACCTATCAGCTATAAGAGCTACTTCATTAGCTAATTTTTCTTGATCCACAGAAAAATCATCTGCTAATATAAGAGATATTCTTTCCTCTAACTTTATTTTACTTTCCTCTACTACAAGTTGGGAATCTTCTTCTATTCTTTCAAGCAATGTCTTTAATTCTGATAAATAGCCCTTTATAGATTCATAAAGGATTTCCCCTTCCCTAAGTCTCATGGCCTTTAGTTCTTTTAAGGCAACTTCCAAGGGTAACTTTAAATCTGCCCAAAGTTCATCTTCATCTAAGTCTTCTTCCTCTATTTCAAAAATATCCTTAAATTCTAAAAGATGATCTAAGTTAATTTCTTGCTTTATAGAAAATCTATTTTTTAAGTCTGAAAGAGATTTATAGTAAGAATCTGCTAAGTTTGGATTATAGGCTATATTAGGTAAGTATTCTTCTCCATAATCTAATTTTATATAAACTTCAACCCTACCTCTTAAAATATATTTATCTATTAATTTTTTTATTTTGTCCTCCAAAATCCTTAAATGATTAGGCATGTTTATGTAAATATCTTTATATCTATGATTAACAGTTTTTACCTCTACACTGAATTTATTAATATCTGTACTATGTTCGGCTCTACCGAAGCCAGTCATACTAGTTAACAAAATACCACCCCTTTCTTAAGCATACTATACTGTTATTATACATATAATAATTATTTTTTTCCATTAAATATCATTTTTTTTATTTTAAAATTTTATTTTAGCCTTCTGTGTTATACTTAAATATAGTAAGGAGGTTATATTTATGGCTTATGATGGAATAGTTACAAGAGCAATTGTAAAGGAATTAAATGATAAAGTTTTAGAAGGAAAAATTAATAAGATTTACCAGCCAGAAGATAATAAGGTTACTTTTGATATATATTCTAAGGGTAAAAACTTTCAACTTCTTCTTTCAGCTGATCCCTCTAGTCCTAGAGTCCAGCTTTTTGAAGAAAAATTTCAAAACCCTCCTAGTCCACCTACTTTCTGTATGGTGCTAAGAAAACACTTAGATGGGGGAAGGATTAATAGAATTGAACAAGACAAAATGGACAGGATTATTACAATCGATATTTTAACCTTAAATGAGCTTGCTATCCCTATAACTAATAGGCTCATTATAGAAATTATGGGAAGGCACAGTAATATTATTTTAGTTAATTTAGAAACTAATAAAATTATTGACTCTATTAAAAAAGTAGACTTGACCATAAGTAGGGAAAGGCAAATATTGCCTGGTTTAGACTATATTAGTCCGCCAGATATGGGTAAGGCAAATCCTCTAAATCTAAATAAAGAAGTTTTTTTAGAGAAAATCACAGGTGAAGATAAAGATTTAGCTATGGCAAATTTTTTCCATAGAAACTTTTTGGGCCTAAGCCCTATTATAGGTAAGGAAATTTGTCTTAGAACTAATATTGACTTTAATATGAAGATAAAGGATATTAACGAGGAGACCTTATCTAGTATCTATAGAAGCTTTAAACTTCTTATGGAAGAAATAAAAGAACATAAGTATAATTTTAATCTAATAAAAAACAAGGATAAATACAAAGATTTTCATGTACTAGATTTAGATGTGTATGAGGATTTTGAAAAAGAAACATTTAAAGACTTGTCTAATATGTTAGAAAGCTATTATGAAAAAAATCATAAGTTTGATAATTTAAGACAAAAATCTCAATCTCTCAAAAAACTAGTTGAAAATAAAATTGATACAGCCCATAGTAAGTTAAAGAAGCAATATAATGAATTCAGTGAAAGTAAGGACAGGGATAAGTATAAGGTATATGCTGATTTGATTTCAGCCTACTCCCATGAAATAGGAAGAGGCCAAGAGGAAGTTTCTTTAAAAAACTTTTATTGTCCTAATATGAGTGAGATAAAGGTGCCATTAGATATTAAGCTGTCTCCTCATGAAAATGCTCAAAAATATTATAAAAAATATTCTAAGTTAAAAACAGCTAATAAGTT
>JASKZW010000006.1 GCA_030147425.1 Tissierellales bacterium | reverse complement strand
TGGATAACAATAATGGTATCTACTTGTCCATCAGGTCTATTATAAGTAATATATGTTTCATTTGCATCCTTGTCCCTTCTTCTTGTTTCCAGGTCAAAGTCTGCAAAGTCTAAACCTTCTTCTGCAGCTAGGTGTTCTATAGCTTCGATTACTAGTTCCCTAGCTCCTTCTTGCTTATCATTTGGCCAAACTTCACTACTACCGTAAAATCTTGCTTCATTCTTAGCTGTGTACGGTCCAAATACTTGACCATCTAAATCATATGTTCCACCTGTTAATTGACTATAGTAATTTCTTAAAGAAATGAACTTATGCCCATTCTCCTCATATGTATCTGGTGAAAACAACATATCTTGTACAAAATCCCTAGTGAATTCTTCTCCTGGTATCTCCCTTAGACGCCAATCTTCCTTTTCGTCAATTTCACTAAACTTGTAGTCTGGAAATTCCATCATAACTACCATTGGCCTAGCTGTAACCTTTTTCTTTGTTCCTGCAGCTACTATAGCTGGAGAAATAAAATTAGCTAGCATAAACACCAATAGCAAAATTGATAATACCCTTTTCTGCTTAAACCCTTTTTTCATAAAATTATCCTCCTTTAATTTTTATTTTCATAAATTATATTTAGACTAACAAACCCATTTTAAATAGTCTGAAAATTCTATTAGTCATATTATAGTATTGTTTTCTGAATATTTCAAGTATTAAAAATATGAACACCAAGTCAGCTTGCTAAATGTTTTAATAAATATTAGTGTTTCTATAGGCTTTTTTGGGTAAAAGTTTATTTATAAGCTATTTTAGCCTTTAAAAACTAATTACTAGTACATAACTAGCTATACCAAGTTCTTATAACCCTGTAGACCCTATCTAATACCTACTTTCCAAAAGACTAAGTATTTTATAAATATAAATAAATAATAAAAAAGATGGCTCCCGCCATCTTTTTTAGTCCTTAGATTATTTCATCTTATAAGAATCTAAAACCCTAGTTAGGATAGTTGCTACCTCTGCCCTATTTATAGATCTTCTTGGAGCAAAGTATCCATTTCCTACACCTTCTATTATTCCTTCTCCTGATAGACTTAATATAGCATCATAAGCCCAATCCTGTATGTTCTTACTGTCCTTAAAGTTTTCTTTTTTATCTTTATTCTTCAACTCTATATTTTTATACTCTAGTAAACGCATTATCATAACTGTTGCTTCATCCCTAGTTATTTCCTGCTGTGGTTTTAAACTGCCATCGTCATAACCCTTTAATATCCCTGCATTTACCGCCCTATTCATGTGTTCATAATGCCACTGATTCTTATTTAAATCTTTAAAAGTATTTGCCTTAGCATCCAAGCTTTCTGGTAAAAATTCTGCTATTATCTTACTAAACTCAGATCTAGTTATTTTGTTTAAAGGCCTAAATGTTCCATCTTCATATCCTCTTATCAGACCCTTATCTGCTAAATTATATATAGCATCATAAGCCCAGAAATTCTTTTCAACATCCTTAAATACTATCTTTTCTTCTGGCTTATCCTCTGGCTTTTCTCCTGGTTTATCTTCTGGAGTCACTGGCTTATCCTCTGGTTTCTCTTCTGGCTTGTCCCCTGGTTTTTCTTCCACATTTCCTAGACTAAACTTAAAATCCGCATGTTTTCCTAAAGATGCCACTCTAATATAATATACTCCATCCTTTGTCTTATAAGGCATTTTAAATTTAAAACTTGTTTTTCCATCCTTGTCTAGTTTTTCCTGACCTACACTATATATTGATAATCCCTTTTCATCTTCTACTGTAAAGGCTAAATATTCACCTTCTAAAGATTTACCCTCACTACTTACCTTAAACTCTCCACTTATATAATCATCTAGATTAAAAGCTTCCTTATCAAACTTTGCTGTAATTTCAATGTTGCTAGCATAAGAAAAATTTAATGGTAAAGCTGTCAGTATAATTGTTAATATTAATAATATTGATATTTTTTCTTTTCTCATAATCCTACCTCCTAGAAGTTCTATTTAAGTTCAAACTCTAATGTTTTTACTTCTCCTAAAACTTTCTTATCCTTTAAGTTGTTCCAAACATAAACTTTCACCTTATTTTTACCTTCTTTGGCTTCATAAGTGCTAAGTCCTAGGTCATATTTGTTAACATTATTTTTATAAGGAACATATCTTAAAGCATATGGTACATCATTAGAGTCTAGAACTTCTATTATTACCATAGCTTCATCTACAGCCCTAACTTCTTCTATCTCTGCTGTTACCATTACAGTATTTCCTTTTTCAAATTCTTTTGAGTCTACTCCATCTTTAGTCTTAGTTGAGATTCCTTTAATATTTAATTTACCTTCTGGAGTAAATTCATTTTTACTAACATCATCACTGTTTATATTGTACTTGCTAAGATCCATTCCATATCCTGAATGAACCTTTGAGTTATAAATTGCCCTTACATTATCCTGCCCATCTTCTAAGATAATATAGCTTATTTCAAAGTCTATTCCATCATAGGATGCTAGTTTATTTAAAGCATT
>JASKZW010000005.1 GCA_030147425.1 Tissierellales bacterium | reverse complement strand
CTTAAGGACAACAAGTATTCTTTGTTTTTTTCAAATATAGTATCATTTCTCACAAAACCATCCTTTACTATGATTTAAAATTTAATCCACTTCTATGGACACCTACACTTAAAGTTATTCCAATACAAATTAGATTTATTAACTGGAATGTTCCTCCATAGCTTACGAAAGGAAGTGGTATTCCAGTTATAGGCATTAGGCCTATATTCATAGCTATGTTCTCCCATATATGAATTAAAAACATAGCAAAAAAACCACTTACCATTAGGCTTCCGAAAACATCATCAGTTTTTTTAGCAATCTTAATAATTCTCATAAGCATAGCATAATAGAGAAATATTAAGAGCATACCTCCTATTAATCCTAGTTCTTCTACTAGGGCTGCAAAGATAAAGTCTGTCTGTTTTTCAGGAAGATATCCATTTTGAGTTTGACCTCCCTTTAGTAGGCCGTTACCAAATATTTGCCCAGATCCTACAGCTATCCTAGACATTAGGGCATGGTAGCCTGTGTCTGTAGGGTCATTTTCAGGATATCTAAAATTTATTAACCTATTTTTTTGGTAATTGTCTAGGCTAAGCCAGACAAAAGGTAAACTTATAACTAGTACAATGGCTGCAAATTTAATATAAGACCAATCAAGGCCGGCTACAAATACCATAACAGCCACAATAAATAGGAAAACCACTGATGTACCAAAGTCTGGTTGCTTAGCAATCAAGCCAATTGGTATAATTACAAGAATTCCTAACTTTATTAAAGTTTTAAGTTTGTTAACATCATGTTGATGTTTTTCAAGAAACTTAGCAACAAATATAATTAGGCCTACCTTAGCCAGCTCAGCTGTTTGGAAAACAATAGGTCCTATTTTTAACCAGCTATCTGCTCCCCATTGATCTGCTCCTATACCCCAAAAGTGGGTAGCAACTAGAAGGCCAACGGAAAAGAGATAGATGGGTATGTAAAAATTCCCGATGAATTCATATCCTATAAAAACAATAACTAACATGGCTATAAAGCCTAGTATTGTTGAAATGATCTGTGTCATAACCATTCTTTCCATCTTTTCTTGGGGGAAAGTCTGGGTAGTTGAATAAATAACTATAATACCATATATAGAAATAAGTAAAACAATCAAAATTAATGAAAAATCCAATCTCTTAAAGCTTTCTTTTTTACCTGCCATAAAATCAAATCCTTTCTATCTATCATATTAAATTATACCATATTTTATATATAAAAAAATATAAGTTGGAAGATAAAGTGTGTTAAAAGAAAATCAGAAAAAAGCTAGCTATAGATAAAATTAATATTTATGACATATGTCATAAAGAATATTAATAATACTAATTAATAAAAGGTGGTATTATAATAATGGAGGTGTTTTTATGAAGATAGGAGTAATTATAGAGACAAAGGAAGCAGAGAAGGCTTGGAATGCTTTAAGATTTGCTTATACTGCGATGGAAGTTAAGGACCATGATGTGAAGGTGTTCCTAATGGGAGAAGCTGTAGAAATTGAATATTTAGATAATGAACAATTTGATGCCAGGGAACAACTTTATAAATTTAGGGATGCAGGAGGACATATACTTGCTTGTGGAACATGTTTAGAGTCAAGAAAATTAGGAGAGACAAAAACTTGTCCAATGGCAAATATGGTTGACTGTGTTGAAGTTGTTGAGTGGGCAGACAAAGTAGTAACTTTCTAAAAAAATCCTAGGGAAAACCTAGGATTTTTTTGTGTCAAAAGACTTTAAATATGTTAAGATATATATGTGATTTTTTAAACAACCAAGACTATTAGGATATGTTATAATAGAGTTTATAGTATATTTCTAGTAATTTGAAAGATTTTAGGAGGGATTATTGTGACAGATGTACATGAATTAAATTATTTAAAAGAAAACATCCAACAGTTAAAGGATGATGGAGTTTATAGGGAACTTCCAGTTTTAGGTGGCCCTAATGATGCAGAAATAATTTTAGATGGGAAAAAAGTAATAAACTTATCTTCAAATAACTATTTAGGTTTTGCTAACCATCCAAGATTAGTTAAGGCAGCAAAAGATGCTATAGATCAATATGGTGTAGGTTCAGGAGCTGTAAGAACTATAGTTGGAAACATGTCCATACATGAAGAATTAGAAGAACTATTAGCTGAATTCAAAAAAGAAGAAGCAGTTTTTCTTTACCAATCAGGATTTAACTGTAATGCTGGTACAATTCAAGCTATTACAGGAAAAGGTGATTTAATTATATCAGACGAATTAAACCACGCATCTATAATAGACGGAACTAGATTAAGTAGAGCAGACAAGGTTATAATGAGACACTCAGACATGGAGCACTTAGAAGAAATTCTAAAGGAAAAAAGAGAAGACTACAACAATGTTCTAATAATTACTGATGGAGTTTTCAGTATGGATGGGGACATTGCTAAACTTCCAGAAATAGTAGAGTTAGCAGAAAAATATGATGCTTTAACTTATGTAGACGATGCTCACGGATCTGGAGTATTAGGAGAAAGTGGAAGGGGTACAGTAGACCACTTCGGCTTACATGGAAGAGTAGACTTTGTAATAGGTACCTTATCAAAAGGAATAGGTGTTATAGGTGGATATGTAGCAGGATCTAAGACTATGTATGAATGGTTAAACCACAGAGCAAGACCTGTTTTATTCAGTACATCCCTACCACCAGCAGCAGTAGGCGCAGTTAAGGAATCTATAACAATGTTAATGGAATCAACTGAGTATACTGACAAGCTTTGGGAAAATGCAAATTACTTTAAAGAAAAATTAGGAAAATTAGGATTCAATACTGGAAACAGTGAAACTCCAATAACTCCAGTTATTATAGGAGATGAAGCTAAGTCTATGGAATTTAGTAGAAGGCTTTTAGATAAGGGAGTTTTCGTTTCAGCTATAGTATTCCCAACAGTTCCAAGAGGTACAGGAAGGGTAAGATGTATGGTAACTGCAGGACATACTAAAGAACAATTAGATAGAGCAGTAGAAATCTTTGAAGAAGTTGGAAAGGAAATGAATATACTATAAAAATAGGGGGAAATCCCCCTATTTTTTTATAAAGAAGAGGTGAATTATGCTAGTAGGTATATGTGAATTAGAGTTAAACCTTCTAGAATCTTTTTCTCTAAAAGATAAGAGAAGTATTATAAAAAGTTTAATAGAAAGAATAAGGCATAGATTTAATGTGTCAATTTCTGAAATAGATTTGAATGATGATTGGAAAAGAAGTATAATTGGTTTTAGCTTTGTCTCTAATAAAAGAAGACATATTGACAAAACTATATCTTCAGTTTTAGAGTTTATTGAAAAGGATTCCCGGGTAGAAATAATTTGGGAGAATATAGAAATTATATAGGGAGAGGTGAGGGAAGTTTTAAGTCAAGAGAATGTAGATTTAGCTATAGAAATATTATTAGATACCTATCCAGATGCAAGTGTAGAGTTGGATCATGAGAATAATTTTGAATTATTAATAGCAACTATTTTATCAGCCCAGTGTACAGATGTAAGGGTAAATAAAATAACTAAGGTTCTTTTTGACAGGGTTAAAACTCCTGAGGAGTATTTAGACCTAGGTCAAGAAGAACTTGAGGATATAATAAGAAGTTGTGGCTTATATAGGAATAAGGCTAAGAATATATTAGGTACTTGCAAGATGCTTATAGAAGAATATAATGGAGAGGTACCAGGAACTTTAAAAGAACTAACCAAGCTGCCTGGTGTAGGAAGAAAAACAGCTAATGTAGTTCTAAGTAATGGTTTTGGGATTCCTGCAATAGCTGTAGATACTCATGTTTTTAGGGTAGCTAATAGGATAGGTATAACTGATGCAAAGAATGTTAACCAATCAGAAAAACAATTAATGGAAAGAATAGATAGGGACATGTGGAGTAAAGCTCATCATTTAATAATCTTTCATGGAAGAAGGATTTGTAAGGCTAGAAATCCTTTATGTGAGGAATGTCCTTTAAGGGAAATATGTGAACATATAAATAATTAAACAGGAGGAAACACATATGTCAGAGCCAAAAAAACCTAATGACTCTGAGGAAACTTATGAAAAGTCAGAGGATATAGATAATAAAGAAGATATAAAGGATGGCAAGGAAGATATAGTGGATGAAGGAAATGAAGAAGTAGACTCTAGCAAAAATGATGGAGAAGAAGACGAAGGACAGAAAATTGAAGATGAAGAAGTTGAAGATAAAGTTGAGGATGAGGAAGTTAAAGACAAAGATTTGAAGAAAAGTAAGAAAAAGCAATCATCTAAAGTTTTTAAAATACTTTTACTTTTATTACTTTTAGGAATAGGGACAGTATCAGCTTTTTTTATAAAGGAAATGAATAAAATACTAGAAGATCCGGCAATATATGAGAATGTAAAGATAGAAGGAATAGATGTAGGTGGACTGGAGAAAAAGGAAGCCTTAGAAAAAATCAAGTCTATAAAGGAAAAAGAAATAGACCAGATGAATATGGAATTAAGCTATGGGGAAAAGATTTATAATCTAAATGTGAGGGAATTAGGATATAAGTTAGATTATGATAAGGCTGTTGAACAGGCCTATAATATGGCTAGGGAAGGAAAAAAACTTGATAGATTAAAGGAAATAAAGGAAATAGAAGAGAATGGGCGAGAGTTTAAACTTGAATCAAGTTTTGATAAGTCTAAGGCAGGACCTATAGCAGAGGAAATAAGAAATGAAATAAATCTTGAGAAAAAAGAAGCTAGTTTTAACTTTAATGGTGGTAATATACAAGTTTCAGATCATCAAGTAGGTAGACAAGTGGATGAGGAAAAATTAATAGAACTTATAAATGATAATGTTTACAAGCTTGAACCTATAGAGATTCCAGTAGAAATGATTTATCCTAATAGGACAAAGGAAAAATTGTCTCGAATTAATGGAGTTATAGGGCAGTTTAAAACCTCCTTTCCTACTAGTACACCAGGGAGAAAGGAAAATATAAGGATATCGGCCCAATCCTTGTCTAAGGATATTGTAATGCCAGGAGAAAGCCTGTCATTTAACCAGTCTACTGGACCGAGAAGTGTTTCAAATGGATATAAAGATGCAGTTGTTATAATGGATGGGGACTATACCGATGGAGTTGGGGGAGGAGTATGTCAAACTTCTACAACCTTATATAATGCCTTGCTACTAGCAGATTTAACTATAGTAAGAAGGTCACCCCACTCTATACCTGCAAAATATGTACCTTACGGTCAAGATGCAGCTGTAGCCTATGACTATATAGACTTAGTTTTTAGAAATGATTTTGATTTTCCTGTTTATATAAATTCAATCTTTACAGGAAATGATTTAATAATTCAAGTATACGGAGATAGGAATGCAAAGGATTATGAGGTTAAGATAGAAGCAGAAACTGTAGATACTATAAGTCCAAAGGTAGAAAAAGTAGTGGATAACTCCTTGGCTCCAGGAACTAAGGAATTAGTTCAAGGAGGAAGGACAGGATATAAGGTAAATACCTACAAATCTATCATAAAAAATGGTAAAATAGTAAAGAGGGATTTAATAACCCAAGATTATTACAAGGAAAGAAATACAATTTATAGGGTAGGACCATAACAAATTAACTCCTAGTTAGGAGTTAATTTGTTTCTAGCTTATATAATTTAGAGGAGGTAAGAATGGCAAATTATAATTTAATTGGAATTGATTTAGATGGAACCTTATTAGGATCAGATAATATGATTCCGGACTTAAATAAAAAAGCATTGGAAAAAGCAGATAAGAAAGGCAAGGAAGTAGTAATAGTAACAGGAAGGCTTTTAGAATCAGGCTTAAAAATATCTGATAAATTAGGTGTTGGAAGATA
>JASKZW010000003.1 GCA_030147425.1 Tissierellales bacterium | reverse complement strand
AATAGAAAAAAGGTGATTAAATGGGGAAGAAAGATTTAATTAAGAAAATACCTTTAATATATTTACTCTATATATTAATTTTTGGGGCCTTAATTTTTTTAATAAGGATACCTTCAAAAAATGAAAAAGTTTGTATAGAAGAATTTAAGTCTGAAGACATAGGCATTGATAAGATAGCTTTAATAGAAGATCGTTATGAGTCTTTTTTAGTTCGTATGGACCTACTGTCTAAGGCCAATGAATCAATAGATATAGCCTACTATACCTTACACGATGGAAAGACTACTCGGCTTTTTTTAGCTGAAATCTACCAGGCAGCAGACAGGGGTGTTAAGGTAAGGTTTTTACTTGATGGTATCTTTCATAATTTAGACAAGGAAATAAAGGATACTATATATGCCTTTGAGACCCATCCAAATATTGAACTTTTGTATTATGAGCCTTTCACACTAAGAAAACCCTCTACTTGGAACAATAGATTACATGACAAATTTATAATAGTAGATGATGAAATCTTTCTCTTAGGGGGTAGGAATATAGGAGACAAGTATTTTTTAGAAGACTATGAACACAGAAAACAGGTAAAAGATAGGGATGTTCTTGTTTTAACTGAAGATAAGATGGGGGAAACTTCTGTCAAGGACCTTAAAAATTACTTTGAAGAATTATGGAATTCAGACTATAGCCATCCACCAGTAAAAAGAATTAAGGAGAAACAAATTCTTAAAGGGGAAAAATTTGGGGAGAATCTTTTAAAGAAACTAGAAAAGGAAAAAAAGAAGAAGGATAGTATAATAAAGGAAATAGATTATAAATCTAGACTAGTAGAAACCAATAAAGTTTCAATAGTTAATAATTCGATTAATAGATTAAATAAGGAACCTGTGGTTTTGAGTAAGCTTATGGGCCTAGCCTATCAATCAGAAAAGATTTATGCTCAAAGTCCCTATATAATTTTTACTAGGGGAATGAAGAAGAATATAGACTTAGATAAATTAGCTAAGAAAGATATAAGTCTTTATACAAACTCCCTTCTAGCTAGCCCAAATCCCTTTGCTTCAGGAGGATACTATAGGAATAGGAAAAAATTAGTTGATTCAGGCTATAAGCTTTATGAATACCAAGGCCCTGACTCTATCCATGGTAAATCCTATATATTTGATGATAAGATAGCAGCAGTAGGGTCTTTTAACTTGGATCATAGGAGTGCTTATTTAAGTACAGAAACTATGGTTATAGTGGATAGTGAGGCTTTTAGTAAGGTTTTACTAGGAGAGATAGGGAAGATAGAAGAAAACTCTTTCAGGGTAGGAAAAGATTATAACTATATTACAGATGAGGAAGTCCTAGAGCCTAATATACTAAAGAAGGCTTTGGTTAGGGTTCTTTCTGTTTTAACATATTTATTTGACTTTATGTTATAGGGGTGAAAAAATTGTCTATTTATGGGGTACTAGAAGATGTTTTTAAATTTTCAACTTTTAAGGCAGGCCAGGAAAAATTAATAAGAAGTGTACTAGATAAAAAAGACTCCCTAGGAGTTATGCCAACTGGAGGGGGAAAGTCCTTGTGCTATCAACTACCTAGCCTTATATTTGAAGGAATGGTTATTGTAGTATCACCCCTAGTTTCTTTGATGAAGGATCAGGTAGATTCCTTAAAGAAATTAGGTATAGATTCACTTTATATAAATAGTAGTATAAGTGAAGAAAACTTTATAAAGAAACTAGAACTCCTAGATAGGCAAGACTACAAGATTATATACATGGCTCCAGATAAGTTAAATAATAAGGATTTCTTTAAAGTTATAGCTAAAAAGAAAATATCCTTTTTAGCAGTAGATGAAGCCCATTGTATAAGTAAATTTGGCCATGATTATAGGCCTAGTTACTTAGAAATAATTAAGTTTATAGATAAATTAGAATCAAGGCCAGTTATAGGTGCCTATACAGGAACAGCAAGTAGCCAAGTAATAGAAGATATAGTAGCTAAGCTAGACTTAAATGAGCCTAATATTGAGGTAGTAGGTTTTGACAGACCTAATTTATATTATCAGGTAAGTAAGGTAAAAAATAAATATTCCTATGTGTATAGATACTTAAAGAAAAACTTTGATAAACCAGGAATAATTTATTGCTCAACTAGATTTATAGTTGAGGATCTAGCTAAAAGATTAGAAAAGGATGGAATAAGCCTAACTATATATCATGGTGGATTAAGTAATAGAGAAAGAAATAAAAACCAGGATGACTTTATCCAGGGCAGGAAGAATGTAATTATTTGTACCAATGCCTTTGCTATGGGAATAGATAAGTCAGATGTAAGATTTGTAATTCACTATAATCTACCTCAAAATATGGAAGCCTATTACCAGCAGTCAGGTAGGGCTGGAAGGGATGGAAAGGATGCATCCTGCATTTTACTTTTTTCAGCAGATGATATAGTTCATCAAAAAATAATAATTAAGAAAAATAACTGGGATATGGAAAGGGAAAAATTTCTCCATGAAAACCTACAATCCTTGGTAAAGTATTGCAATACCAGTAACTGCCTAAGACTTACTATGTTGGAATATTTTGGGGAAGATTACTCAGACCCAACTTGCTATAAGTGTGGTAATTGTTTAAATAAGTCTAAAATAATAGACATAAGCAAGGAGGCCAAGGATATTATTTTAGCCATACATGAAACAGGCCAAAGATATGGTTCTACCTTTATAACCCAGGTTTTAAGAGGCTCTAAAAATAAAAGAGTTTTAGAGCAGGATTTTCATAAAATAGAAGCCTACGGTAGATTAGAAAACTATAGTGAAAAGGAAGTTAAGGATATAATAGTTTCCCTAACATCTATGGACTATATAGATATAAACTTTACTAAATATCCAATTTTAAAGCTAACTGAAAAATCAGCTAAGATTCTTTTAGATGAGGAAAAAGTTTGTTATAAATTAGAATAGGAAAAAAGGGCTAGCCTTTCAACCTTAGTTGAAGGAGCCCTATTTTATAAGTTCACTTATAAGGTCTTCTAATTGTATGGATCTGGAAGCCTTAACCAAAATAATAGTATTATCTTTTATATCTTCTTTAATTTGTTTAGCAAGCTCAGACTTAGAGTCAAAGTGTAGATTATTCGAATCCTTTAACTTAGACTTTGCACCTAGCTGAATATTTTTAGATAAGTCACCATAAGTATAAAGTTTATCTACCTGCTTTTCATTAATATTTTCACCGATTTCCCTGTGTAAGTCCTTTTCCTTATCACCTAGGTCTAACATATCACCTAAAACTACATATTTATAGTCATAGCCATCTAAAGCATATAAGGTATCTAAGGCAGCTCTTAAGCTATTTGGATTAGACTTATAAGCATCATTTAATATTGTAAAATTATCCTTTTGGATAAGTTCATTTCTCATTCCTGTCTTATCTATATTATAAAAGCCTTTTTGTATATTTTCTTCATTAAGTCCCAGATCTAAGGCAATTATTATAGCCAAGCCAGCATTGTATATATTATGTCTACCAATCATAGGCAAGATAAAATCCTTATTAAGATTTTTTGACCTAAAGTTAAATTTAATAGAATCATTAGTTTCCTCTAAAAGTTTAAGCTTAAAATCATTTTTATCTTCCTGTCCAAAACAGCTTAGCTTTTCTGGGAAGGAAAACTCTGAAGCTATCTTAACTAAGATTGGGTCATCACCATTGTAAATAAAATGGCCATCTTCATCTATTCCTTTAAGGATTTCATATTTTGCCCTAGCAACATTATCCTTAGTTTTCAACTCCACTAAATGAGAATCACCTATATTAGTTATAGCTCCAATATGGGGCTGGGCAATATAGCTTAGTTCCTCTATTTGACCAAATCCATCAGTACCCATTTCTA
>JASKZW010000150.1 GCA_030147425.1 Tissierellales bacterium | reverse complement strand
AATTTTTTAACTCCTGGACTTTCTTCTAAATCTTTAAAGTTACCATGGATATATCCACTAGGCTTATTATCCCTTCTTAGATTTATAAGTTTTCCATCTATTGGGTAGGCGTCATATATATTACTTGTTTTTCTTGATATATAAGTTCCAACGTCCCCTACACTACCTCCAGCCTTACCTTGAAAGGCTATAAAATAAAAACTATCCATAAGATCTAAATCTTGACTAAATCTTAAAGGGTGGGCGTAGTAGAAAACATCCGATTCATCTTGCATATCACTAGTAAAACTATCAATGTTTTTTAAAGTTATCTTTACATTAGGGTCTCTATAAATAGAAACTCTATTTAATTTAGGTTGCCATTCTGTTTTAAGTCCTAGCATGTGACCTAGGCCTCTAGCAGGTAGATAACTTTTTCCATTTCTTAAAAGTACACCTTCTTTATTTCTATCATAATCCTGTAGGATGATTATAATATCATTAAAAAATGATCTATCCTTATAGGCTTTTCCTTGTTCGAAATCATAGCCATTATATGGTTTTGTTGATAATTTTATGGTATCAGAACCTTTTTTAGCAACAACCCATTGATTTTTCTCCTCCCATGAAACTCTCCATCCTTGGGCCTCGAAGAAATCCCTTAAAGGTAGATAGGTTCTACCATTTTCTATAAGGGCTGGTTCCTTTAGGGTTTTGCCCTCTAGAAAAATCTTAGTCTGCTTCTCAGCACTAGCAGTTTGATAAGTAAAGCTTAAAACTAGAATTACTAGTAAAATTAAAATTGAAACATTTCTCTTTTTCATTAAATCCCTCCTTGACTAACCTTTACCCACTAAGCTATAAATTATATATTATTTATAGGTAAAGATAAAGAGTTATAATATTATGATAGTAAAAAACTAAATAAATAAACTTGACAAGACTTAAATTAAACTATATAGTGTTCACAAGTAGAAAAATCTAAAGATTCAAACAAGTAGATTAATAAATCAAGAAATAAGTAAATAAGTTAAATATGTAATATTTATTAAATGAGTTAATAAATTAAATATATAAATATTTATAGACTAAGTAAATATATAAACGTAGCTTATGTAAGCTTGTATAAAAGCTTTAGGTTAATAAATATTTATTATTAAAGAAAATAAGAAGATAAATCCTTAAATAGAAGTAGTAAATATTTTAAAGTATTTATAGAGAGTCCAGGACGGTGGAAGCTGGATAATGCTTATTATATTGAATGGATCTATTAGGAGGGATGGTGAATTAAGTAGCTATCTTCGGAGGTCAACCGTTAAGATGACAGGGTATCGATATTAATCCGTACCTGTTTTAAGTTACTTAGGTGGCCAATTTTACTTCGTCCTATGGATAGAAGTATTTTTTTATGGAAATTTAGGTATGAATTTGGGGTGGCAACAGGGTCCTATCCTCCCGATAAGGGGAGAATAGGGCTCTTTTTTTATATAAAAAATAGGAGGGGTAGTATGATTAATTTTGGTAAATTTGGTGGACAGTATGTAGGGGAAGATTTAAAGGAAAATTTAAATAAGGTTAGAGAGGAGTTTCATAAGGCTGTAAAGGATGAGAAGTTTTTAGATGAATTTCATCAGTATATGAAGGACTATGTAGGTAGGCCAAGTCCCTTATACTTTGCAGAGAATTTTTCTAAAAAATATGGAGGTAAAATTTATCTAAAAAGAGAGGACCTAAATCATACAGGAGCTCATAAGATAAATAACGCCCTGGGGCAGGGACTTCTAGCAAGAAGGATGGGTAAGAGAAGATTAATAGCAGAGACAGGAGCAGGTCAGCATGGAGTTGCTACAGCTACAGCAGCGGCCCTACTAGGTTTAGAATGTCATGTATATATGGGGGCTAAGGATACTAAAAGACAGGAATTAAATGTTTTTAGGATGGAACTATTAGGAGCTAAGGTTATAGCGGTTGAAACAGGTAGTCAGACCTTAACAGAGGCAGTAGACGCAGCACTTGAAGCTTACGTTAAGGAGGGAGATGAAGCTTTTTACGTTTTAGGATCAGCTGTAGGGCCTGAACCTTATCCTGAAATAGTAAGGTATTTTCAAAGTATTATTTCGAAGGAAGCTAAAGAACAGATTTTAGAAAAGGAAAATAGGATGCCTGATTATGTCCTAGCCTGTGTAGGTGGAGGTAGTAATGCTATAGGTATGTTTAGTCACTTTATTTTAGATGAAGATGTAGAATTAATAGGTGTTGAAGCAGGGGGACTTGGACTTGATACAGATAAACATGCAGCATCTTTAACCAAGGGTAAACTTGGAATAATTCATGGTATGAAAACATATTTTATTCAAGATGATGAGGGTAAAGCAAAAGAAGTTTACTCTATATCAGCAGGTATGGACTATCCAGGTGTAGGTCCAGAACATAGCTACTTAAGAGATAGTAAAAGGGCAAACTATGGATCAGCAACTGATGATGAGGCACTTAAAGCCTTTGTAGAGCTTAGTAGGCTAGAAGGAATCATTCCAGCTATAGAATCTTCCCACGCTCTAGCTTATCTTATGAAAATGAATTTAAAGGATGATGATTTAGTTATAGTTTCCTTATCAGGAAGAGGAGATAAGGACGTTGATAGAATAAGTAAGTTAATAGATAAGTAAGTCAATATATAAATAAGTTAATAGATAAATAAGCTGACATATAAGTAAATTAATAGATAAGTAAGTTAATAGATAAGTAAGCTGACATATAAGTAAATTAATATATGAGTAAATTAATATATGAGTAATTTGATAGTTTAAATATAAGAATAAGATTGTAATACCTTTAGAGTGGACTAAGTAAAAACTATAAAATAAATATACTCTATACTTATTATTTAAACTCTAAAGGTATTATTTTTATCTCCTAAGTTCTAGTTAATAATTTATTTATACATTTATTTTTATAAATCTTAATAAAATAGTAATAATATTTTAACCCTATCTTAATGGGTAAGTAGTATAATGTAGAGTAAGGCTAATTGACCAGCCAGAACTAATCATATAAACTAGTTATAAGACAATACTTAGAAAGAGCGGAGGAGATAGAATGAAGAAGAGATTTGTATCGATGGTTTTAATTGTAGGACTACTTATCCCAAGTTTCGGTTGGGCTGAAGCAGTACCTAAGGCTGATATAAATTTTTTAAATAGTACTTTTGAAATGATAAAGGAGAAATATCCTTTTGAGTTAGATGAAGATAAGATAGTAAAAGGTGGAGTAAAGGGAATGCTACAGGCCCTAGATCCTAATTCAAATTACTATACTAAGGAAGAGGCAGAGGCTCTACTTACTATGACTAAGGGTGAGATAGTAGGTGTAGGTGTAGTAATTGAACTTACTAATGGTTATATAAGGATAAGAGAGGTTATAGAAGAGCATCCAGCTAAGAAGGCTGGGATAAAAGAAGGAGACATACTAGTATCTATTGATGATTTAAGTATAATTGGTATGACTCTAGAAGAGGTATCTTCTATGATAAAGGGAAAACCAAATACAGAGGTTAAATTAAGAGTAAATAGACAGGGAAAAGAAATGGATTTTACCTTAAAAAGAGAAAGTATTGAAATAAATCCTGTAAAATCTAAAGTATTAGATGGAAAAACAGGATATATTAAGATAGATGAGTTCTCTCATAATATGAGTAAAAGTGTTAAAAAGAGCTTAAATAATTTTGATAATAAAGGTATAAAGAAGGTTATAGTAGATCTTAGAAACAACCCAGGAGGACTTTTAACAGAAGCAGTTAAACTTTCTAATATGTTTGTACCAGAGGGAGATATAGTTCATGTAAGATATAAGGATTATACAGAAACTATAAAATCTACTAATAAAAATCCTAAGTATGAAGTTGTGGTACTGGTAAATGAATATTCAGCTTCAGCATCTGAAATTTTTGCAGGAGCTATCAAGGATAGAAAAGTAGGAAAAATTGTAGGAAAAAGCAGTTACGGTAAGGCTACAGTTCAATCACTTCTACCTATAACAGATGGAAGTTTGGTTAAGTTAACTATAGCTGAATATTTGACTCCTAGTAAAAAATCTATAAATAAGATAGGGGTTAAACCAGACTATGAGATTGAAAATAAAAATGACAGTCTGGAAGATTTACAACTTAAAAAGGCAGTGGAACTTCTAAGTAAATAATAAGGCAGGGATAGGATGCTATTTAATATTTTAATCACAGTAAAAACCTTAATATATATATATTTAACTAATATAAAGAACAATTGGCTCCTGGTCCTAGGAATAACAGCTGGAATATCCATGTTTTTAATCCATTGGTTATCAGCTAGTAAAAATGAAAAAATTAGAGATAGGGCTAAGATTATTATCTATAGCCTTATCTCTATACTTATGTTTATAGATGTATTATACTATTTACAATTTAACAGCCTACCTTCTTTTGAACTTTTAGGACAGGCTGGCCAGCTAGGAGCTGTTGGAGATAGTATAGTTCATCTTTTAGATTTTAAAAATTTAGCCCTTATAATAGACCTACCATTTTTACTTATATTCTTTAAAAAAATAAAAGGGAGAGGTAGGCTTAAATCTTATCCTTATTTATTAATAGTCCTTATACTTTTCATTTACTCAGGATTTACAGGTAAGTTAGAGAGTGTAAAAGCCCAAGAGCTTTATAGTTATCATTTTTTAGATCTAAGAAGAAGCTTAAAAAATGATAAAAGGACTAAATTAATAGGACATATGACTAAGGAAGATTTAGAAGACTTAAAGAGGCGAACTAATTATAAGGAAGGTAAGTTAACAGGATTAGCAGAAGGAAGGGACCTTATAGTTATTCAGGTAGAAGCTTTACAGAACTTTGTTCTTGAAAGAGACTATTTAGGGCAGGAGATAACACCTAATTTAAATAATTTACTTAAGGATAAGTCTACTATTTATTATGATAGATACTATCAGTTGGTTGGAAGAGGAAATACATCTGATGCAGAGTTTGTTACTAATAACTCCTTGCATCCAGCTATGGAGGAACCAAGCTATAGTAGATATGAAAAAAACACCTTCTATGGGTTACCTATGCTTTTAAAGGATCAGGGATATCACACCTTGGCTCTACATGGGTATGAAGGAGACTTTTGGAATAGAAAAAATGCCTATGTTAATCAAGGCTTTGAAAAGTTTTTAGATAAGGAGTATTATGATAAATTTCCTGAAGATGAAAAAATAGGACTTGGAGTAAGTGATAGAGATTTTTATAAGAGAAGTATAGATTATTTGAAAGATTTTAAGGAAAAGGAAGATAAACCATTTTATAGTTTTATGATTAGTTTAACTAGTCATACTCCATTTAAAATGCCAGAAAAGTATCATGTCTTAGAACTTGAGGATAAATATGAAGATACTATTTTAGGAAACTATCTGCAATCTGTTCACTACGCTGATAAGCAGCTAGGTTTTTTCATAGATTATCTAAAGGAAAGTGGTTTGTATGATAATAGTTTAATAGCCATTTATGGAGATCACTTTGCAATAAATGCAAGTAAAGAGGCTGACAAGGCTTTAATGGAGGATTTTTTAGGATATTATGATTATGATGAGATGATGAATATACCTCTTATTATCCACCTACCAGGGGAAGAAATACATGCTAGAGTATCTAAGGTAGGCAGTCAACTAGACTTTTATCCAACAATATTAAATCTTTTAGGCTATAAGAATGAAAAGGGACTGGTATTTGGTAGGGATTTAAATAATTATGAGGGGGAAAATTTAGTAACGCCTCAGACCTATATGATGAAGGGCTCTTTTATAAGCAAGGATTATACCTTAGTTATGGCCAGAGATGGAATTTATTCAAATAGTAGGGCCTATGATATAGCTACTAGAAAAAAGGTTGATATAGAGAAATTAAAACCTAGTCATAAGAGGGCTATAAAAGAGATAAACATGTCTAATTATATAACGGAGAATGACCTTTTAAAGACTTATATGGAGAAAGGAGACCTTGATTTAAGTAATAATGAAGGAGAAGAAATTATCTATTTTACTAGATCTAATCAGCCTATTAAGGGGCTATTTAAAACTAGGATATACAGTGTAATTAATCTATCTAAAGAAAAAATAGATGATGATTTATTAGATAATTTACCTGAAGACTGTATAATTCAGGCTAGTAAGGAAGATTTACTTAAAAATTACAGGGACAGTCTTAAGAAGAACTATGTATTTATGGAAGACTTTAGGGATTATTTAGACCTAACCAATAAAAAATATGAAAAAATAATTCTAGATCCTTATATAATGGGATATAGTAAGGAGGATATTAAATCCTTTATAGATAAGTATCCAGACCTATCACTTTATTTAAAGGAAGAGGATTTAGATAGTTACAAGGACGTTAATGTTAGGAAGTTTGTAGAAAGGTAGTGTTATTATGTTTAGGGAAGAGAAGGGAAGTTTTTCAGGGGCTATAAAGGTAATATTAGTATTTAGTCTGTTTTTAACTTTTATAAGTTTTACTTTTGCAACAGCTATAATAGACTTTGAATTTATTTTAAGTTACTTAAAATCGCCCTTGTTAATTTTGATGAATTTTTTACCTATATTCTTTCTAAGCTTAATCTTATTCTTTCTATTTAATAGTCTACCTGTTAGTTTAGGCCTAACTAGTATTTTACTTATGGCGGCTGGTATGGCTAATAGGACTAAGCTTACTTATAGGGATGACCCTTTAGAATTTACAGATATATTTTTAATGAAGGAAGCAGGTATTATGGC
>JASKZW010000097.1 GCA_030147425.1 Tissierellales bacterium | reverse complement strand
AGAGTTTCGTATCTATATATATCTAAGTTTAAGTCCTTTATAACAGCTTTCTTCTTTCTATTCTTATCTGTATAAGTTTTATTTAATTTTTTACAAGATACTAAGATTTCCTTAGTCAATTTTATCACCTACCTCTAGGCAGTAAACGTAGTGGTCTTCTGATACTTCCCTAGCTTCTATTTTAGTTTTTAAACAGTCTTCCGTCCTAATATTACACCTAGGATAGAAAGGACAATTCTCCTTTTTCTCACTTAACATAGGTATACTTCCCCTTACTACTGGTATTTTTTCTCCCTTTTTAGCATTCTCTGGAAGGGATATCATAAGGGATCTAGTATAGGGATGCTGAGGTTGTTCAATAATCTTCCTAATAGGTCCCTTCTCCATTATCTTCCCTGTATACATAACTACTGCCTGATCACTCATAAATTTTATAACACCAAAGTTATGGGATATAACTATAAGAGTTGTACCATATTTTCTGCATAAGGACTTTAGTAAAATCAATATTTTATACTGAACAGTCACATCTAAGGCTGTTGTAGCCTCATCTGCTATTAGTAGCTTAGGCTTGTTTATTATAGCCATAGCTATTAATATCCTTTGCCTTTGACCTCCACTAAATTCATGGGGATACTTATACATGCTAAGCTCTGGCTCTGGAATATATACTTCTTCTAAGGCTTCTATAACTCTTTTCCTTATCTCTGACTCTTTTAAATCCTTATTATGATTTCTTAAATTTTCAGCTATCTGATCATAAATTGTATATAAAGGATTTAACATATTCATTGGGTTTTGAAATATTATACCTATGTCATTGCCTAGCATAGATCGCCTTTTTTTACTATCTAACTTTAGTAAATCAACTCCATCTAAAATTATCTCTCCCTGATCTATAATAAAATCCTTGTTCAGTAAACCTAATATAGCCAAGGCAGTTACACTTTTACCTGATCCTGACTCTCCTACTAGTCCCAGTGTTTTCCCCTTTTCTATAGAGAAATTAATATCTTCTATAACCGGATAGTATTCTTTCCCATCCTTGGCCCTTATCTTTAAATTCTTTACCTGGAAAAACATCTATACTGCCTCCCTTATATTAAGTGCCTGCCTTAATCCATCAGCTAAAAGGTTAAATCCTATTACAAATAAAGTTATCATAAAACCAGGTACTAAAGCTGCAAAAGGATTGGTTATTATTGAGGACTGGGCCCTAGTTAGCATATTACCCCAACTTGGATTTGGAGGTTGAACACCTAGTCCCAGGTAACTTAGACCTGCCTCTGCCATTATAGAACTAGAAAGTCTCATAGCTGATGCTACTAGCAAGACTGGATAAAGGTCTGGCAATATATGAAAAAATATAATCCTTAAATCTGAAGCTCCTAAGGATTTAGCCCACATAATATGATCCCTTTCCTTTAAAGATAAAACCTGGTTCCTTGTTATCTTTGTAAATGTAGGAAAATTCATAATAGATATAGCTATAACTGTTTGCCTGGTTCCTCGTCCAAAAATACTAACAAAAAGTAAAATTAAAACTGTACCAGGAATTGAAATAAAGACATCAACTATTCTCATTATTATTTCATCAACTAGCCCTCCTATATAGCCAGATAAAAGACCTAGTAATATCCCTATTCCTCCAGCTATAATTAAGGTTGATATAGAAATAAAGAAAGCTGTCTGAGAACCCTTCATTATTCTAGATAAATTATCCCTTCCTAAATGATCCGTTCCAAGTATATGGTCCTTACTTGGCCCCTCTAATTGCCTTGATGGGTCATTTGAACTTGCATTTGGATTATAAGGAGTCCAAAAAAGTGATATTATACACATAAGTAAAAGGCTTCCTATAATAAAAGATCCGATTTTAAAATTTTTATTATTTAAATTTATCTTTTTCATCTCTTCACCTTTTTCTTCCTCTTTATACGTGGATCAATAAGCATATATATAAAATCTAAAATCATATTTACAAAAACAACAAAAACTGCATATAAAAGAATAATTCCCTGGGATACTGGATAATCATTTTCAGTAATGGAAACTATTAGTAGGGAACCTAAACCTTGTATATTAAAGACATTTTCTACTAGTATACTTCCCATCATTAAATTAACTAGAACCATACCTACTATAGTTAATATGGGTATAGATACATTTTTTAAAATATGCTTATTTAATATTTCATCATCGCTTAACCCCTTAGACTTTGCTAAAACTACATATTCTTTTTCCCTTTCTTCATATATAGAATTAGTAAAGTACCTTATTATAATACTTATATTACCTACACTCATTACTAAAACTGGCATTAGCAGGGACTTTAGACTCTCTAATGGATAATTAAAATCTAAGCTTACCCTTGTTGGTAGAAGCTTCAACTTATAAGAAAATACCCACATAAGAACAATAGCCAGCCAGAAACTTGGTATAGCTAGGCCAAGTTGGGATATTATGTTTAATAAGATTCCTTTTTTGGAGTCTATATTTTTAGAAATATAGACTCCAAGTAAGAAGGAAATTAACAAGGTTAATAACATGGATAGGAATGTTAGTATTAAAGTAACTTTTAGCCTTTCCTTTATTAAATAGCTCACTGGCTGCCTGTACCTAAAACTTTCTCCTAAGTCCCCCTTAAATATTCCTTTCATCCAATTTTTATATCTTAGCAAAACTGGCTTATCTAGCTCAAATTCTTTATAAAGCTTCTCAGCTAATTCAGGATTCTCTTCAATTTGGTCCGCTCCCAACTTAGATAAAACTGGATTACCTGGAATTATCTGAAACATAATAAATACAAGGGTAGCTATTAAAAGTACTGTTAAAATTCCACTTGTAAATTTTTTAAAAAACATTTATTTATCTCCTTTTTATAGAAGAAATATCTATAAAGGCAAAGGGATAGTTTTTATATCCTTCATACTCCTTAGATAAGGCTGTAGAAACTCCTGGGTCTATAGTAAATACTCCTACTGCATCTTCAGTAATAATTTCTTGCAATTCCTTGTATAAAGCAATAGACTCTTCCTTATCTGTTGTTATACTAGCCTTTTTTAATATTTCATCATATCTTTCATCTTCAAAACCAGCTAAGTTTCCACTAGAATCTGATCCATATCTTGACAGAACACGAGCTGGGTCTGGATAACCTACTATATTTATCAGGGTTAGATCATAATTATGCCCCCTATATACCTCTTCATAATAAGTATTCCAAGGTATTGGATCGTTTTTAACCCTTATTCCAACCTTTTCTAAGTCTTCTATTACTAGGGCTGCTATATCCTGCTCTAATTCATTTTCTGAAACAGTTTTTAAGCTTACATCCAAACCATTTTCATACCCTGCTTTTTTAAGATATTCTTTAGCCTTTTCTGGATTATATTCATAATACCCTCTTAAATCCTCATTATAATAATCTTTTAAAAATGGACTTAGGTGAGAATCTAAAATAGCTCCCCTTCCTCCACTTATAGAAGACAAGAGTTTTTCCTTATTTATAGCATGGTTTAATGCTAGTCTTAAGTTCTTATCAGAGAATATCTTTCCTTCCCTTTGATTCATATAAATTACCCTTACATCATTACTTAAACTTTCTTCTATATAATAGCCTTCATTTTTTATTTTTTCATAGTTTTCATTAGTAAGGGTTAGTATATCAACCTCTCCTGAATGAAAGGCTAATGGTAAGGTAGATTCATCTGCATACTTGTTAAATCTTACCCTCTCTATATCAGGTTTTTCACCATAATAATCTTCAAATCTTTCAAAAATTATATGGCTTCCATCTACATATTCAACAAATTGATAAGGTCCTAGCCCTACTGGATGTTTTTGTTGCTCTTTTTCACTGTAATTACTTGGCACTAAAAGACCATCTGCTATAGAATGCATGGCAGTCACTACACCAATATTTTTATCAAGGTATAGTTTTAAATTTAACTCATCTACTATCTCAATCTTGCCTTTTTCCCCTTCTTCAGAATTTAAAAATTTATTCCAATGGCCTCCGCCTTCTACCATATCTAAACTTATTCCCTCTACAAGACCTGCTAATCTTTCATAGGAATATTTTACATCCTCTGAATCTAATTTTTTATCATTATGGAAGTAGACATTATCCTTTAATTTAATATTAAAGATAAGGTACTTATCATCAGTATCTATCTTAATATCCTCAGCTACACCTAAATCTAAACTTCCATCTGGCTTATACTTATATAAGCCTTCATGCATATTTCTTAAAACCATCTTTGTACTGGCATCTTCTTCACCTAAAGGTGAAATAGATAAAAAATCTGCTGGATAATCTGCTAAAAATTCTTTAGCAGTTTTGGAAGTATTCTCAACCTTCCCGCCACTACAAGCCGTAAGCAATAAAACAGCTAATAAAACTAAAGTTAATTTTTTCTTCATACTATCTCTCCTCTTAAACTTATTTGGAAAGAATCTTAATTCATATAATATTATATAAATAAAAAAAGGACCTTCTGTTTTTAGACACAAAAAGCCCAAGGTAAATGCAAGCTATTTTCCGTCTCTGTCCATTAGGCTCAAAGCAGAATATTAGTAATATAATATTATATTTTAAACTAGTACAGTTCATTAAGATACTGTCCACGCATATTATAGCATAATGTTAGCCTAATTCAACAGCCTTTATTTAATATTTGACATTATAGTATATACAAGTTACAATATTACACATAGAACTTTATATTCTCGGTAGGTGAGGCTACTTTAAGGATATAGGTTGTTACCGTAAAAAAGTGGAGACACTTTGCACTGGTTAGCAGGTTAGGTCAATAATAAGGCTTAATCTAATACAACTTTTAAGCCTTAAAAAGCTAAAACTTGAACGAAAAATTTGAAATCCTTTCATTTTTCGTTGAAAGGATTATTTTTATTTGGAGGTGGTTTCATGAATTCGGTCAGTTTGAAAAGTCTTTGTAAAGGTATATATTATTTAATGATATAGATATATTGAATAATTAATTTGTTTTTCTATTCATTATAATCTTTTCAAAGACTTTCCCCTTAATCTATTTGTGTTTTAAAAATTTAATAGTTAAAAGTAAGGTTATTTCATAACCTTTACTTAGTATTGTCTTTTTTGGAGGTGTTTGACGTGAAAAAAAATAACTTGAAAATTATAAGCCACCTACAAGATATAAGTTCTAAAAGTTTTCAAGAAGTATTAAAACAGTTCCATACCGATATTGATGGTTTGTCCCAAGATGAAGCAAGGGAAAGACTTGAAGTTTATGGAGAAAATGAGATCGTATACAAGGAAGAAACACCTTGGTATATATATCTATTAAAATCATTTTTAGATCCTTTTGTATTAATCTTACTATTTATAGTATTTATATCTTATTTTACAGATATATACTTTGCTAGTAAGGCTGAAGAAAGTTGGATGACTATTATTATCATATCCATAATGATTTTAATTAGTGTTGGAATTAAATTTTTTCAGGAATATAAGTCTAAAATAACAGCTGATAATTTACAAAATCTTGTAAAAACTACTACAGCTATTAAGCGTGAAAATGAAAGAGCTAGGGAATATGACATGAAAGAACTTGTACCAGGAGATATTGTCCATCTAGCTGCTGGAGACTTGATTCCTGCTGATATGAGAATAATTGAATGTAAGGACTTATTTATAAACCAGTCAGCCCTAACCGGTGAATCTGAAACTGTAGAGAAGTTTCCTCATGTATTAGAGGATGCAGCTAATTTAAATATAGAAGATTTGGATAATATATGCCTAATGGGAACAATAGTAGTAAGTGGATCTGCTAAGGCTGTGGTTGTAGAGACTGCTAACAGGACTTATTTTGGTAATATAGCTGAGTCTATATCTGAAGATCGTGGTGAAACTAGTTTTGAAAAGGGAGTTAGGGAAGTTAGTTTACTTTTAATAAAGTTTATGCTTATTATGGTTCCTATAGTGTTTTTAATAAATGCTATAACTAAAAAGGACTGGCTTGAAGCTTTCTTATTCTCCATATCAATTGCCGTTGGACTAACTCCAGAAATGCTTCCAACTATAGTTTCATCTAACCTAGCTAAGGGTGCTATTAGTCTATCTAAAAAGAAAATTGTAGTTAAAAGACTAAGCTCTATACAAAACTTTGGTGCTATGAATATTCTCTGTACAGATAAAACAGGAACCCTAACCCTAGATAAAATTGTACTAGAAACCTATTTAAATGTAGATGGAGAAGAAGATGATAGGGTTTTAAGGCATGGATATTTAAATAGCTATTTCCAAACAGGCTTAAAGAATCTTTTAGATATTGCTGTTATTGAACATGGTGATGGCAAGGGCCTTAGCCAGTTAAATGAAAAATATAAAAAAGTGGATGAGATCCCTTTTGATTTTGAAAGAAGAAGAATGTCTGTTGTTCTTCAAGACAAGACAGGTAAAAGACAATTAATTACCAAGGGTGCTATTGAGGAAATGTTGTCTATATCTTCCTTTGTAGAATATAAAAAAGAAGTTATGCCTCTAACAGAAGAAATGAAAACTATGATTTTAGAAGAAGTTAATAAATTAAACTCTCAGGGTATGCGTGTCCTAGGAGTTGCACAAAAAAATAATATTCCAGATGAAAATACTTTTTCTGTTAAGGATGAATCTGACATGGTTCTAATGGGATATATGGGCTTTTTAGATCCGGCTAAGGACAGTGCAAAGCCAGCTATTCAATCCCTAATTAAGAACGGTGTTGATGTAAAGGTTCTAACTGGCGATAATGAGTATGTTGCTCAAAAAATCTGTAATGATGTAGGTATTAGTACAGAAAATATTATGCTAGGCCAGGAAGTTGAAAATATGTCTGATGAAGAACTTAAGGAAATTGCAGAGGATATTACCCTTTTTGCTAAAATGTCCCCTATGCAAAAGGAAAGAATTATTGGAATTCTTCAATCTAATGATAATGTAGTAGGATTTTTAGGCGATGGTATAAATGATGCCCAGGCCCTAAAAAAATCTGACATAGGTATTTCTGTAGATACAGCTGTTGATATTGCTAAGGAGTCTGCAGATATGATTCTTTTAGAAAAGGACTTAAATGTTTTAGAAGAAGGAGTTATTGAGGGTAGGAGAGTTTTTGGAAATATTATAAAGTATATAAAAATGACAGCAAGTTCAAACTTCGGTAATGTATTTAGTGTATTGGCAGCAAGTGCCTTTATACCTTTCTTACCAATGATGCCAATACAATTATTGGTGCAAAACTTACTTTATAGTATTTCACAAATTGCTATACCTTGGGATAATATGGATCCAGAGTATCTAGCTAAGCCACAAAAGTGGAATGCTGAAGAAATAGGCCACTTTATGGTATATATAGGCCCTATATCATCTATTTTTGATATACTAACTTTCTTGCTTATGTGGTATGTATTTAAGGCTAATACTGTAGAAATGGCTCCACTCTTTCAATCTGGATGGTTTGTTGTTGGTTTACTAACGCAAACATTAATAGTTCATCTTTTAAGAACTAGTAAGATTCCATTTGTTGAAAGTAGGGCTTCAAAACCTTTAATGATTATGACTGTAGTTATCATGATAATTGGTCTTATAATACCATTTACTGGTTTTGGAAACTATATAGGTTTGGTTCCTCTACCAAAAAGCTATTTCCCATGGTTAGCAGGAATCCTAATAGGATATTCTGTTTTAACACAGATTATGAAAAATATATATATTGAAAAGTTTGGAAAATGGTTATAAAAAAAGCATCAGGTTGTCGCCTGATGCTTTTTCTTTATATTTTATAAATCACTTACATATTTTCTAGTTATCTTTTTTTGCAAGACTACTGATGCCGTTAAAGCTAGATACTCTGCAATTGGATAAGCTATCCACACATAATTTATTCCTATTTTTGAAAACACATAGGCTAAAGGTATTATTACTATAATCTGTCTTATAGAAGTTACTAGCAAGCTATACTTTCCTACTCCTAAGGCTTGGAAATAAATTGAGTTTATAATAGCCACCGCTGCACCTATATATCCTATTGATATAATTCTCAAAGCATATACTCCCATAGTTATCATTTCTGGATCTTCTGTAAAAAGTCCTATGAGTTTTTTAGGGAATAGTTGGAATATACTAGTTCCTATTACCATTATAAGAATAGCAAGAAGAACACCATATTTATAGGTTTCTTCAATTCTTTCCTTATTTTTAGCTCCAAAGTTGTAACCTACCATAGGCAATACTCCCTGCCCTAAACCTAAAACAGGCATCATTACAAAAGATTCTAGCTTTAAGTAGATTCCTAATACTGATACTGCTATTTCTGATCTCATACCTAAAATTAAATTTAATACAGTTGTTACAAAGGCAGTTACTGAATTCATCAGCATACTTGGAAAACCTACCCTATAAATATCCCTGACTATATATCTGGAAAACTGGAATTTTTTAAAGTCAATTTCTATTACAGTTTTACCTGATAAAAGGAAAAATAATCCTAAACTGGCTCCTACTCCCTGCCCTATTAAGGTCGCTATTGCAGCACCTCTAATTCCCATAGCTGGTAGACCAAACTTACCAAAGATGAATATTGGGTCTAGGATTATATTGGTAATAGCCCCAAGTAATTGAATTATCATAGGATATTTCATATTTCCTGTTCCTTGAATAGTCTTCTCAATTATTAATTGGGTTATGGCCAAAAATGAAAAACTAGTTATAAGTCCTAAATATTCAATCCCCATGCTTTTTACTGTTGGATCACTGGTAAATTGATCAAAAAA
>JASKZW010000147.1 GCA_030147425.1 Tissierellales bacterium | reverse complement strand
TGCTAGGGATAAATCTAATGATATGTATACAAATAAATATTTTAGTCATACATCTCCTAAATTTGGTAAAACTAGTAATTTATTAGATAAGAAAGGAATAAGCTATGGCTATATGGGAGAGAATATTGCTAAGGGCTATAGAAGTCCAAAGCAAGTAGTAGATGCTTGGATGAAGTCTCCTGGACATAGGGCCAATATATTAAATCCAAATTATAGAAAAATAGGAGTAGGCTTATATGAAGATAGTTCAGGAACAAAATACTGGACTCAGGTATTTACAGATTAAAAAAGTAGTCACTAGACTACTTTTTTATTTTTATTTTATTTTCCTTAGCACTTTCTATTATAACTAGGGATTCAAGTAGGACACCCATATTTCTAATATCCTTACCACCTTGCTGGAATCCTTTTTCGATAACAACCCCCATGCCAACTAAATTAGCTTGGCTTACTTTCACTAAGTCAATTAGGCCCTTAGCTGCAGCTCCATTGGCCATAAAATCATCTATAATTAAAATATTTTCATTTTTAGATAAAAAATCTTTTTTAATTTTTATAAAATATTCTTTATTTTGAGTGTAAGAATATACTTTAGAGAAATAAAAGTCATCTGAAATCTTACTATCTTCAGATTTACGGGCAAATACCATAGGCACATTAAAGTGCTTAGCTACTATAGTTGCAACAGCAATTCCAGAAACAGCTGCTGTAACTATCTTATCTATTTTTTTATCCTTAAATCTTTCCATAAATTCTAGGGCTACCTGATCCATAAAATCTATGTCGATTTGCTGGTTTAAAAAACTATCTACTTTTATAATATGTTCATCTATAACTTTAGAATCTTTTAATACCTTTTCTTCTATCTTATTCACTGGGTTCACTCCTTATTAATATTATATGTATTATAAGGTATAAGTATTTATTTATCAATCTTAAAATAGGAAAAGAAAAAAGGCCCTAAAAGGCCCTTTTGAATTTAGTTTAATTGTAAAGATTTTTTAGCTGTCATTACAGCATCTACAACATATTCTGCACTTATGATTTCTGAATCTTCTATAATATTATCTTCTTCAACATTATTATGTTTCATACAAGCTGAACAAACTTTAATCTTTCCTCCAGCTTCTAAATATTCAGGTAATAAAGTTGAAAGAGGTTTAAATGGTTCACCAATGTCAATTTTATCAGCATATCCTTTTTCCACTAGGTGTACAGCATCAGACAATAGGATAAGTTCTACATCATATCCCTTTTTTGCTGCTTGCAAGCCCATTGTAAAGGCAATAGTAACATTATTAGCATCTCTTTCATGCTGTGTTAGGGTAATTAATAAATCAATATTTTTCATTTAATAGCCTCCTTTAATTTAATACCCTGGTGGGGTATATGAGTATTATATATTATATTAACTAAAAAATCTAGTCCTAATTTAAATTAGTTAGTTTCTAAGGCTGACTCAGGTAGGATTTGTCCTCCGTCAACTATTATGCTTTGTCCTGTTATATAGCCGGCTTCATCAGAAGCTAGGAACATAATAGCATAGGCTATATCTTCAGGACTTCCTAATTTACCAGATGGAATTGTTGCTTCTTGATTTTTAATATACTCAGGTCCTAAAACATCCTTCATTCCAGGAGTCATAATATTACCTGGTTCAACTGCATTAACTGTTATTTCATATGGTGCTAACTCTAAAGCAGCTGTTCTCATAAAGCCATTTACCCCTGCCTTAGCAGCTGAGTAATGGGCCATTTTAGGATTTCCTACCCTATTTCCTGTAATTGAAGAAGTTATAACTATTCTTCCACCACTTTCCTTCATATAAGGTATAACTTCCTTAACTCCAGTAAATACTCCCTTTAGGTTAATATCAATTACTTGATCCCATTCTTTCATAGTCATTTCTTCAATACTTACTTCAGGATAAACACCTGCATTTAATATTAAAACATCAATAGATCCATATTTATCCTTAACATGTTTAAATAATTCCTTAGTTCTATCATGGTCAAGAACATCTGCCTTAAAAAATTCTACATGCAGGCCATCTAACTTAAGCCTATCTTCTTCCTTAATTCCTTCTTCCTCATTTCTCCCTGTAAATACTACATTGGCACCTTCTCTAGCAAAACTTTCTGTAATACCTAGGCCAATTCCCTTATTACCTCCTGTGATTATAATGTTTTTCCCTTTCATTGAAAAAGCCATTTTAATTCCCCCTTTATAAACTCTTACCCATTAAAGATTGAAAATAATAATCTACTAGACAAATTATCTAGGAAGTGATATTCTTTAAATAGAAGTTAACAGAAAAATAAAATAATAGAACAAAGGGGAGCCTTTTGGCTGAGAGGAGTTAAGACTCGACCCTTTAACCTGATATAGATAATTCTAGCGGAGGGATTGTTCTTTTTTTCTACCTATTACTAATATTAAATTAGAGTATAAGGCTATATTCCGCGAGAATATAGCCTTTTTTTATTGGGGAGGTGAGAGACTAATGTATATAAATGGAGAAAAAAAAGAATTTAATAAGGACTTAACTATAGAAGAATTATTAGAGGAATTGGATATAGATAAGGAAAAAGTTGTAGTAGAAGTTAATAAAGATATAATTCCTAAGGATCAGTATAATTTAAAATTAAATTCAGAGGACAGGGTAGAAATAGTTAGCTTTGTCGGCGGAGGTTAAAATGGACTATAAAAAATTAAAGGAAGCTAGGATAGGAATAGCTGGAGCAGGAGGACTAGGATCTAATGTAGCAGTATCTTTAGCTAGAATAGGAGTGGGAAATTTAACTTTGGTAGACTTTGATAGGGTTGAGGAGTCTAACCTAAATAGGCAGTATTTTTTTAGAAGTCAATTAGGGGCTTATAAGGTAGATGCCTTAAAGGAAAATATTTTAGCTATTAGTAAGGATATAAATATAGAAACTTATAAGGAAAAAATAGATTCTACTAATATAGATAAGTTTTTTAGCCAGGTAGATATTTTAGTAGAGGCCCTAGATGACCCTAATTATAAGGCC
>JASKZW010000158.1 GCA_030147425.1 Tissierellales bacterium | reverse complement strand
CAAAAAGGTTTACAGGAGATGTCAGGGGTCTTTTTTGATGAGTGAGAGGTGAATGTTGAATCGTATTTTGAAGTTTGTTCTTTTCGTCATGCAACGAACATTTTTTCTTGCAGCGTTTTTTCTCTCACGTGCGCACGTGCGTGTGCGCTATATATATATCTTTTAGTTATAAGTTATATAGTTAATAGTTAGGGAGAAGAAAAAAAGGCTCAACAGCAACGTTTGTCGAGGGTCAAGTGCAACAGATTATATCCGTAAGTGCAACAGATTATACCCGCAAGTGCAACAGATTGTATCTGTAAGTGCAACAAAAAACACCTTTTGCAAAAAAACTCATATATTTTTTGAGGGGGTAAAAACATGGTTTTTCATTGCAACAGAGCGTCTGAACGTGATTATGTGTTTAATTCTTTTCTTGAAAAACATCAAAACAACAAGTTTATCAATTTGCAAAAAAACTCATATTTTTTCGAGTGTTGAATGTTGTTCGATGAAAATAAAGGGTAGTGCAACGAATAACTTCTGTTAAGACGGAATGCTTTAAGAAAGCGTAACAGCAACGTTTTGAAGTCATGTGACGATAGGGAATAACGGAATATAGTGCAAACACGAAAGCAACACACTTTAATCAATTTGCAAAAAAACTCCCATTTTTTTAAGATTATCCGTTATACTCTTGTGGTGGAATACATTTCAACTTGGTGAATGTGAAGTTTTTAGACATAGGAGGTTACTAAGTGAAGGACGAGAAGAAGAACTATGTTTTACAAAACACAAAAGAAATTGTGGTCGATTATGAAGATACCTACCAAAAGAGCAATGAGTTCGGAAGAGGGTATCTTAGTGAGAAGATGACTACACAACAATATCAACTGTTAGCGTTCTTAATTAACCGTACTCAACATGTCGGAGGGATGGTTTTCCATAAAAGCGAACTCGAAAAGCAGTATGGTAAAAAGTTTTCTTCAAATCAACTCTACAAAGATACGAATGTTTTGACAGATTTAAAGGTCAGCTTTGCTGAAGTTGACGAGAAGAAAGCAGCTATGAACGATGAAAACTCTATCCAACGCTTTGGACACACATTAGTTTTCGAAAAAATCTTATACGAAGACGGAATGATTTATGCTCGTTGGAGTTACAGTATGCACGGACATTTACTGAATATTAGCAAGCCATATTTTGTTAATTCTTTAGATGTTATTGTGAAGTTTGCATCTAGTTACACGTATATCATCTATAACTTAATCAAATCACACTACCACCACGTTTATCTTGAAATACCTATCAATAATCTTTTTAGATATTTTAATATCGAAGAAGATTCAGTGTATCGAGTAAGAGGTCATGCTCTGCGTACACGGATATTAGACGTTGTAAAAAACGAAATCAACGAACATACAGAAATTGAATTAGATTACGAAATCAATCGTGTAGGAAGAAAAATATCTAGTGTCACTTTTACTTGGACACGTGGAAAGTTACTTTTCAGAACACCACGAGAAAAGTTGAAGGAAATGCATGTTATTGCGGATAAAATTCAGTTGAAAGGGTTAGAACTTCTTTCGATGCCAGAGATTAGCGGTGATATAAACAAACAAAAGATGGTGAAAAACACACTGAAAGAAGTTCTAAATACTATTACTATTTCTAGTAATTCCGCTTTCAAGTACGAAGATGTTAATATGCAGTTAGAACGAATGAAAAGAAGTTACAACGAGTTAATAGAGTTAGAGAAAAATAAAGACCGTCCTGAACCAGTCGCATTTTACAATTGGTTAGAAGAGAGGGAGTGACTGCATAAATGGAAAATAATACAATGGCAGTAGATATGAGTAACGAGCCTTTGGGGTTGTATGAGTTATTTCAACATGAACTTACGAAGACACAAAGAAATTTGATGTTGTACTCTATACATTTACTGGATGACAAAAGAAATCGAAGCATATTTAAATTAACAGATGTCCAATCGTTTTTTCCGAAAATGAAAGATTACACATATGTGAAAAATAGCATGGAAGAATTAAGTCTGTTCTTTCAAGAAGAAAATGACCGTCAATATCCGAAGTTAATCGACCATCTTGTTGTTGAGAATGGACTTGTGCAATTGTATTGGGAGGTCGGATATGTTGATTCGCTGATGCAAATTGAAGAGGAGGTTATCACTCCACATATTAACTTTTTAGCGAATTGCGACAGTAAGTACACGATATTGTTACTAGAGTATCTTTTGTATAACTTGGGTGAAGAATTAAACCTAAGCGTTAACGATTTACTCCACATATTGAATTTACAAGACAATCAAACTTATACAAAAAACAGCTATAACTTTAAAACGTATGTCCTTACCCCTGTTTTTACCGACTTAAAAAAGCATAAAAATTTAAATTTCCATGTCAAAGCCTATGGTAAAAAACGTTTTGTCATGTCCTTAAAAGAATTTGACCAAAACAACAACGGTAAAGAGGGTATTGTTCTGACTTCAGATGAGTTTAAAAGCATTGTTGTAGATACATTAGGAGCAGAAGAAAGTTATAAAGAAATACTGGGTAGACTTCAGGTGAAAAAGACGATGTTGTTGAGCTATGTAGTAGATATAGCCATTAATGATTATGCACCTAAGTCAATCAAAGATGCTGCAAGAGAGGTACATCAATCTATTCTTTCGAATGAAGTGTCATTTGAAAAATTAACTATGACGGAGTTGAACGAGATAGAGCAATATTTTGATGTTCAGATAAGTAATCTAAAACCACATATTAGTTTAGAGTGAAAAAAAGAGAGAGTGTAGCGTACCCGCTGCGCTCTTTTTTATTTTTTGTTTAAAAAACATACATATGCGTTAAAACTCTCACAAAGTCCGTAGAGCGTTTTTAAAAGTAAATGCTTATATTTTAATGCAGACACGATTAAAAATGCTTACAAGAGATATAGGAGGTGTTTTACATCAAGTTACACATATTCGATGAGCGGAAATTTGAAGTGTCGATACATTCTGTTTGCTTAGCGTTATTTTTGATTTTCCTCACGCACGCGCGCGTGTGCGTTATATATATCTTTTAGTTAATAGTTATATAGTTAATAGTTAGAGAGGACAAAAAAAGGCTCAACAGCAGGGGTTACGAGATTCGTTTTCCGACAAAATGCATTCGATACTCCGACAAAATGCATTTCATTTTCCGACAAAATGCATTCGATACTCCGACATTTCATCCTTTTCCTTGCAAGAAAACTGCAACTTTAAAGAGAGTTAGAAAACTTATCAGAATATGAATAGAAAGTGAGTTTGTTATTGTCAGAACAACGTTTTTAAGACTTACGGGAAAGTGTCGAACAAAACACTTCTAACACAAAAGACAGAGTGTATTCCCTTGCAAGAAAACTGCAACTTCAATCAAATGAAAAGTCGAAAAAGAGGTGCTTTTTCACATAAAAAAGAGTGATTATGGACAAAAAAAGACGAAAACGGTCGTTCTGCAAGAAAACTGCAACTTTGAAAGATATTCTGTATGGAAAACTACGGTTTGTTCTGATGAAAAGTCCAGGAAAACGAAGAAAAAACATCTTTTTCATCCGACATTTCATCTTTATTCGCAAGAAAACTGCAACTTCGTAGTGTCATAACAGGCTATATATCGCCATTTCCGAAAAAAGAAACGATTATTACACATAAAACGACATGAACCTCATACGAAACGCTCGGACTTGCAAGAAAACTGCAACTTCGGTTATGATAAAAGTATCTGAAATATGAATGTTGTTAGGAGTTTAAAAAATGACGAAGAAAAATGAGATACAGAGTAAAGGAATGAATTTAACCAATACCAAAGAAATTGTTGTGAGGTATGAAGATACCTACAAAAAGAGCAATGAGTTTGGACAGATTTTTCCTAATGCACGATTGACTACGAACCAGTATCAATTACTAGCTTTTGTTATCAATCGCACGCAGCACACGGAAGAAGTCGTGTTCAAGAAGAAAGAATTAGAGGAACAATACAACAAACAGATTTCAACGAACCAATTGAAGCGTGATGCAGATGCACTATTCAATTTGAGTGTTCGCTTTGTCAAAGTGGATAAATTTAAAGAGAAGATGGGGGATGATAACGCTGTTGAAGAATTTAAAAACATCCATGTGTTTGATGAACTCTCTTATAAAGATGGACAGTTGTTCGTCCGTTGGGGAGAAGGGATAAGAAAGCATACAAAAGACATCAATTCCCCTTATTTTTTGAACTCATTAAACATTGTTTCTAACTTTAATTCGCAATACACATGGACGGTGTATAACTTGATAAAGTCCTGTTACCACAAAGTGTACTTGGAGCTGCCGATTGATTATTTCTTAAACAACCTCGGCTTACCAAAAGATTCGTATTATCGAACGGATAGGTACGCTTTAAGAAAGCGAATTTTAGAACGAGTAAAAGAAGAAATCAATGAATATACAGAAATTGATTTTGATTATGAAATCAAGCGTGTGAATAAAGAAAACGCTAATATCGTATTTTATTGGACACGAGGAAAATTAACATACAGCACCCCTGAAGATAAATTAAAGGAATTGCATTATATCGCAGGAGAAGTACAAGCGAAGGGGTTAGAGTTACTTGAAATGCCTGAAATTGTTGCCAATGAAACACGTAGACAAATAGCTGAAGATATTTTAAGACGTGCTTTACAAGTGATGATGGAATCGAAAGCAGCGGTGTGGAGTTTTAACGAAGTAAACCGACAAATCGGTCTATTAATCGAATCACATAAAAGGCTAGTGGAGTTAGAAGAACGAAAAGATAAACCCGAACCAGTGCCATTATATAACTGGTTAGAAGAGAGGGAGTAAAAAATGTTAGATACAGAGCCGCAATTCTCGCCGAAATATACTCCTGAAGACTTTACATTGAGAGATATATTTCAAAACGAATTGACTAAAACACAAATGAATTTAATCATTTACGCAATCTCTGTTTTGGACGAGGAAGAAAAGACGAGTGTATTTAGATTAAGAGAGGTACAAGAGAAGTTTTTGAACATGAGCCATTATGGTTTTGTGAAAACAAACGCTGAAGAATTAGAAACTCATTTCAGCAAAAACTATGACGGAGAGCATACAGGCGACTTCCCTATTATTTTCAAAGACTTTTCTCTTCATCGTGGAGTTATTCATATTCATTGGGTAGATGAATACATGAATGTGTTAGAGAAAATAAGGGATGTTCTTGTCATACCTCATGAAGACTACATCACTAAGTTTGAAAGTAAGTATACGATACTACTCTTTGAGTATCTTTTACTCAAACAGGATGAAGAAGTAATGCTTAAAGTGGATGAGTTAATTGAAATCTTTAACTTACAAGGGAATACAGGTTATGAAAATACTTTCAATTTCCGTAAGTTTGTTATGAACGCAGTTTTCGAGGACTTACAAAAGCACGAGAAGATACAATTCCGCATTAAAGTAAGTGAAAACACGGTATACACTATCCGAATAGAGAACAGAGCAACGGAAAATAAAGACTTAGTTATTACGTCCGAAGAATTTAGTAGAATTGTTGAACAGTCGCTAGGGAACGATGAGAGATATGAAGAAATACTCGAAGAAGTTTTGTGGAAACGTTCAACGTTGTTAAGTTACCTAGTGGATATAAAACTCAACACGTATGCATCGGAAAAAGCGAAGACTTTAGCGAAAGATACACAAGAGTATTTACGTGAGAAAACACCTCGAATTAATCAAGCGGACGTTATGGAACTAGATGAATTAAATAAATATATGGATAACCGATTAGAGGAATTAAAGCCATATACACAAATAAGCTAATGATTAGAGAGTGCAGAGGAACACAACCGCTGCGCTCTTTTTTTTGATTGGTCTTCTTTTTTATCTTTTGTATGGAAATCTCTGTATTTAGTGCATAATAATCGCTGTTTGTTCATATACTAAGATATACAAGAAGATATAGAAAGAAGTGAACCGATGAATGAATGTTGAGGAATATCACTCCATCGTGACCTGTATGCAAGAGCATGCAGAGTTTTGGGAAGAGTTACAAAAAAGAACCTCGCAGTTCTTA
>JASKZW010000152.1 GCA_030147425.1 Tissierellales bacterium | reverse complement strand
CTCCTGGACAAATCACAGGAGGCCTGTCAACTTCTTCCCCTTTCATAGCCTTGAATAATCTAGTTTTTTCATTCATTTTATTCACCTCTAATCTTACTGCTTCAATAATTCTTCATTTATAGGCATCTGCCCATATTTTCTTGCCACGTACATCATTGCTTTTATATTTTCTATTGGTGTATGCATAGGTATCTGGCAACCAGAAGATAGTATATATCCCTTAGGAGAATCATAACCTTTTAAAAGACATTCTTTACTATGCTCTATTACATCCTCTATACTACCTTTTTGCATAATATCAACGGGAGGAACATTTCCCTCAATTACTATCTTGTCTCCCATAATTTCCTTAGCATCTAAAAGATCTTCTACATTATCTATACTAAATGAGCTTATCCCTGTATCTACTACTGTTTGCCAAATTTCTTTACTAGTACCACAAATATGAATAGAAGGTCTTTTACCATTTACTTCTATTAGTTTTTCTACATTCTTTTTTAAATATGGAGCTACAAATTCTTTGTATTGTTTTACACTTATTAAACTGGTAGAAGCAACAGGATCAGAAAAACCTACACCTAGTCCCATTTCTCCTACCCTCTCTATATAATTATTTGTAGATTCGGTTATAATTTCCATTAATGTATGAACTTTTGCTGGATATTTTATCATCCACTTTAAAAGATTCTCTGTACCTACTACTGATGATGCTGTTGTAAATATTCCAGGCATTCCTGCACCTATTCCTACCTCATCTCCCACTTCATCTATCAATATCTGTAACGCTTTAATAACAAGGGGCAACCTGCCGTCCTTATCTGGATCACAGGGTTTTAAGGATTCTATTTGATCTACATGACTAACCACAGGTTTCTCAACTGTAGGTATATTATCATCATAGTATTTCATCTTAGACCCCATTGCTTCAGAAATCCCCCTTAAAGTCACTGAAACTCCTAATCCATCATGCTTTAAAATTTTATAAAGTTCTAATTCTGTCTGGGCCATTTTTTCAGCTGAAAAATAGTATTCTTTAGGACTAACTCCTATAATTGTGCACATTGTTTCTCCCATTTTAGGATTACAAGGATGCCTATCTACTTCTTCACCTTTAAAGTAGGCACTCATTCTTTCTATAGGTTTCATTTGATCCTTTGGTTCATCATTAAACATATATAACACTCCTATTTAAATTTATTAATTTTTTCAAGCATCTCCTCTGCAGAAACATTTCTTAGCACATCTTCATCTATAGGCCACTTTCCATATGTTCTAGCTGCCATCATCATCATATCTATATTTTCCATTGGAGTATATAAAGGAATTTGACAACCTGAACCTAATACATAACCATTTTTTGAATCATGTGCTTTTAGAAGACATTTCCTAGCTGACTCTAATACATCTAATTGGCTACCATCTTTTAAGGCATCTACAGGTTCTATATTCCCAGATATGGCAATATGCTCTCCTACAGTTTCTTTTAATTCACCTATATCCTCTACATTATCTATACTAAAGCTCTCAACTCCTGTTTCAACTACAGCTTCCCATATATCCCTACTTTTTCCGCAAATGTGTATAGCTATACTATTTCCTGTTAATTCTTTCATTTTATCCGCTGTGCTTTTTATGTAAGGAGCAGAAAACTCTCTAAATTGTTTTTCACTTATTAAACTTGTTGATGATAAGGGATCTGAAAATCCTAGAGAAGCCCCTATTTCAGCAGCTTTCTCTGCCAATCTATTATTTGATTCAGTTATTATTTCTAATAATGTATGAATCTTTTCTGGATATTTTATCATCCATTTTAGAAGATTTTCAGTACCTAATATTGATGCAGCTGTACTAAAAGGTCCAGCCAAGTCTAAGCCTACATCTACTTCTTTTCCCAGCTTTTCTTGTACCCTTCTTAAAGCCTCTATACATACAGGCAAATTTCCATCCTTTTCAGGATCTGCTGGTTTTAAACTTTCTATTTGGTCTGGACTTTTAACAGCTGGCTCCTTAAGTAAAAGTATTGCATTGTCAGGATAAGTCATCTTAGCGCCCATAGCTTCAGCAACTCCTCTTAGGTTTGCTGATATGCCTACACTATCATGCCCTAATCTCTCATAAAGGGCTAATTCGAGTTCTACCATTTTATCTGCTGAATGATAAAATTCTATCAAATTACAGTTTATATATGGAGCCATTGTGACTCCCATATCTGGTACACAAGGTATCCGATCTACTTCCTCTCCTCTAGATAAGGCTTCTGCTCTTTCTTTTGGTGTCATTTGATCCTTCATTGCCGTCCTCCTATGCTATTTTTCCTTGTTCTGATAATTCTCTTATTCTTTTAACAGCTTCTGTAGCATCTACTGTATAATCATCTGCACCTATTTCATCAGCAAATTTTTGTGATATAGGTCCTCCACCAATCATAACTCTATACTTATCTCTTATTCCTCTTTCTTCTAACATTCCTATTACTTTTTTCATTCCTGGCATAGTTGTAGTCATTAAGGTTGACATACAAATAATATTTGCATTTACTTCTTCTGCCTTATCTATAAAGCTCTCTAAAGGTACATCCCTACCAAGGTCATGTACTTCAAAACCTGCTGCTTCCATCATAATTTTAACTAGGTTCTTACCTATATCATGAGTATCACCCTCTACTACACCTATTACTATCCTTACTGGATTTGAAACTTTTTCAACTTTTACATGAGGTTTTAAAATATCAATACCTTCATTTAAAGTATCTGAGCAAATTAAAACTTCAGGTAGGAAGTACTCCCCATCCTCATATAGTTGACCTACTTGATCCATCCCTTTAACTAAAGCATCTTGTATAGTTTCATCAGCAGCTATGCCCATTTCTAAACTTTTTTCACATAGTTCAATCACTAAATCATCATCCATATCCACTACTGCATCAGCTATTTCATTAAACAACTCTTCTTTAGTCATTACTAACACTCCTTTTTAAATTCTTCTAATAATTTATCTTTATTTAAGTTTTTACCTATAAAGCAAATCCTATTATTATTTTTCAACTCATTATCTCTTATTTGAAAACTTGTGTTTACATAACTAAATTCTAAGTCTCCATCTGAACCGCTTACAAAGCCCTTGGCTCTTACTAAATTCCCATACTCATCATCTGTTAGTTTTTCAAGCCTTTCTTCTAATTCCTGCTTAGTAAAATCTTTAGGCTCCCCTATGCTAATACTAGAAAGTTCTTCTCCTATATTCTCCTCTATCTCTACAAACTTTATATCTGATTTAGACAAAGAGTACTCTATATTAGTTAGTTCATTGTATTCTATAGGAGTAAAGTTGTCCCAATTTTCTGATATTATTTCACAATTTGAATTTATTTTCCTTATTGATTTAATTACTTTGCTTATATTTTCTTTATCTGCTAATTGGGTTTTACTTAGAACTATTATTCCTGCATTTGCTATTTGATCCCTAAAAAAGGAACCAAAGCTCTCTATATGTAAAAGATATTCTAAAGGATCTACCACTGTAATAGGAAGGGTTAGGACTGCCTTATCTTTTAGGTCAGTCTCTGTAAACACTTTCAATATGTCACTTAAAAGCCCAACACCTGTTGGCTCTATTATAATATGTTCTGGCTTGTAGTCTCTCATAACAGATTTTATAGATTCCTCAAAATCTGTTTTTAAACTGCAACATATACAACCTTCTGCCAGTTCTACCACATTATAATTTTCTCTTTCTAAGATTTCTCCATCTATCCCTACTTCACCAAATTCATTTTCTATAATTACTTTCTCACCTTTAATATTTGTTATAAGTTTTCTTATTAAGGTAGTTTTACCTGCTCCTAAAAAACCTGATATTATATGTACTTTTACCATATTAACCTCCTTTCTATTTCACAGACCATTATAGTATAAAGGAATATATATATCTAATTAAATATATCTATACTTATTATATAATTATTAATATTATCTATAATTACCAATAAAAAAAACAGGTATAATTATACCTGTTTTAAAAATCTATTGCTTATTTAATCTTATTTTAT
>JASKZW010000125.1 GCA_030147425.1 Tissierellales bacterium | reverse complement strand
AAGCAGGTGTTTTAGCTAATATGGAAGTAAGGAATAAGGCTGATATGGAGAAGGCAGGAGAAAAGCTGTCTGAGCACTTAAAAGGAGCTGTCTTAGTTAAAGGAGGACACCTTTTAGATTCAGCAGATGATTTACTTATAGTAGGTGGGAGAAAGATTTGGATAAAAGGGGAACGTATAGAAAATCCAAATACCCATGGAACAGGTTGTACCTTATCTTCAGCTATAGCTTGTAACTTAGCCAAGGGAAAATCAATAGAAGAAGCAGTTATCTTGGCGAAGGAATATATTGCAGGGGCTATTAAAGATGGCTTAAATTTAGGAAAGGGTCATGGACCTTTAAATCATTTATATAATTTAAACAGTTAATTCTTTTAAATTAGGGTATATGTTCTAAGCAAGCAAGGTGAAAAAAGCTTAGGAGGTATATTTATGAATATAGTAGCTATGGCAGGTAGTAATAGTAAAAATTCAGTAAATAAGAAAGTTTTACTTTCAATGAAAGAAAGATATAAAGATAAATTTGATTTAGATATATTAGATATAGGTATTTTACCTTTCTATAATTATGACAATGATGAGGAAACTCCTCCTAAAGAAATTATAGAAATGAGAAAGAAGATAAGGGAAGCAGATGGAATTATATTTGCAACTCCAGAGTATAATCACTCTATTCCAGCTGTATTAAAAAATGCTATAGACTGGTTTTCTAGAGTAGAGCCTGTATTGCAAGGAAAACCTTCAATGATAGTAGGTGCTACACCAGGAGGAATGGGTACAGCAAGAGCTCAAGATCATTTAAGGGATATATTAAGATCTAAGTTTGTTGGAACTTTAGACTTACCTGGACATGAAATTTTAATAGGCCAGATTTATGACAAGTTAAATGACCAAGGCCAATTAGATGATGATATAACTTGGAAATTCATAGATGAGGCAGTAGAAGATTTTATAAAGTGGATTAAATTAAATAGTTAAAAAGAAAAGCACTAACGCTATGTTAGTGCTTTTTTCAAGCTAGAAAAAGCTCATTTCTATAAAATATGCCAGTATTCCTACAAGAATAGCTGGAACTGTATTTATTATAGTTGCCCATAAGGCAGATTTTTTGTGTATAGCTATCAATGGGAATAAAGCATCTCCATCTTGGGAGATAGCATTTGCTAAAAGTGCTGCAAATGGAACTAGACCCTTAGTAAATAAAGTTACAAATATAATTTGTGGTCCACATCCTGGTATAATTCCAACTAAAGCACCTACAATAACTGCTGTCAATCCCTGTCTAGTTAAGAAACTAGTTACTAGGGCTTCACCTATTGAATAGTCTCCTTTTCCTAGGAAAAGAATGAAAAATTCATATGCTAAATAAGCTGCAAATACCCAAGTAGCAACAAAGGCTGTCTCCTGAGCATTGTGGATAAGGGTTTCCTTTAAACTATTTGCCTTTAACTCAGTCTCCTCATGAGTATCAGCTTGTATAAATTTATTACTCATTACCATCATTATAACTGAGAAAAGGGTACCTCCTACTCCTAAAATAAGACCTAAATTAGGAATAAATAATTCATTAACATCAATTTGAAATAATTCCATAATTCCTAAAACAAGACCTATTGAAATAAATACCCAGTATAGTTTATATGCATTGTGGGTAAATTTATAACCAAAACTATCAATATCCTGGTGACCTTTAGTTTCATGGTGAAGAATTCTTTCTATTTCATCACCTTCTGAATGACCAATATGCTGGAACTCTTCTACTTCTACATTTAAAGGTTCTAAGGTATTAGACTCATCCTTATGAACTAATTCATCTAAGGTTTTCTTTCTTTTATCCTTATGCATGTCTTCAAGTAGCCTTTCTCCTAGGCTAGTTCTATCTACTAGATATCCTACAATAACTGCAACTACAAAGGACAAAAAGCTAACTAAAAGATATTGCTTAGGCATTACAGAGATCAAGACAAAGGCTGAATCTCCCATAGTTGCAATAAGTGTAGCTATTATAGTTCCAAAGGTTACTGTACCCTTAGGGAAAAGCGGCATAACAAAGATAGCTCCTCCGCATCCAGGAGTTAAACCTAATAGGGCTCCTATTAGTGGTTGGGCATCTTTTGATTCTTCGATACTTTGTACAAGTTTTCCTGATTTTTTATAATCGATATATCCAAAAAGTAAAAGAACAGCTCCCACAAATACTGTAACTTCTATAAAGGCACTTTCTGCACTATCAATTATAATTTCAAATATCTGCGATAACAAAATATTCCTCCTCTATATAATAATATATTTATAATACCCAGAAAAACTGGGATTAATAGTAAAAAAGCCGCCTACAACTAAGTCTAGTTGCAGGCAGCTTAATTTTTTATTCTTCTAAATAATCTCTTAATTTTTTACTACGGCTTGGATGTCTTAGTTTACGTAAGGCTTTTGCCTCGATTTGTCTTATTCTTTCCCTTGTAACATCAAAGACTTGTCCAACTTCTTCTAAAGTTCTAATTTTTCCGTCTACTAATCCGAATCTAAGTTTCAATACTTCCTGTTCCCTAGGTGTTAAAGATTCAAGAACTTCAAATAATTGCTCCTTTAGCATAACATGAGTGGTTGCATCAACTGGTGTTTCTATTTGATTATCTTCTATAAAGTCTCCTAATTGACTATCCTCTTCTTCACCAATAGGTGTTTCAAGAGATATAGGTTTTTGCGCTATTTTCATCATGTCACTAACCTTATCTACTTCTAGGTTCATAACTTCTGCAATTTCTTCAGGAAGTGGTTCCCTACCTAGTTCTTGTAGTAATTGTCTTTGAATACGAACCAATTTGTTAATGTTTTCTATCATATGAACTGGTATTCTTATAGTTCTTCCTTGGTCAGCTATAGCTCTTGTAATTGATTGTCTAATCCACCAGGTAGCATAGGTACTAAATTTATATCCTTTAGTATAATCGAATTTTTCAACAGCCTTTATTAATCCTAAATTTCCTTCTTGGATTAGGTCTAAAAAGGACATACCCCTACCTATATATTTCTTAGCTATACTAACTACTAATCTTAGATTAGCTTCAGAAAGTTCTCTTTTGGCTTGCTCATCACCTTGCTCAACTCTTTTAGCAAGCTCAACTTCTTCCTCCCTAGTTAAAAGGTCTACCTTACCTATTTCCTTTAGATACATTTTTACTGGATCGCCAACATCAATATTAATTTGCTTATTAGCCTTAGTTGATTTCTTATCTTTTGATTCTTCTTCATCCAGATCATCTTCGTCATGAAGTATATCTATGCCCTCTTTTTCAAGATCTTCTAAAAGTTTATCAGGTTCCTCTATTTCAATATCCATTTCATCTAGATAATCTATAACATCATCATAATTTAGTTCTCCTTTTTCCTTACCAACTTCTACTAAACCTTCTATTAATTCAGTTTTATTAGTTTTAACAACCTCAGACTTAGTTATTTTAACCACTCCTTCCACACTCTATACAAATTTATATAAACAACTTACTTTTATTAAAATTTAGAACATGAGAAATAAATCAAAAAATATTTGATTTATTTATTCTTTTAACTTATGAAATTTATGTTCATATTGGATAAATATAATAATAAAAGTAAATCTTAGAAAAGTTCCTAGTACATAATAATTTGCCACTGTAACATTATACACCAAAATAACAAAAAAATCCATAAAAGTTTTCTCATAGAACTTATAGTATGTATACCCAATGTTGATAATTTCTATATAAAGAAAGGGCAGCCAAATAATATAGGCGCCCTATTGCTCCTTGTCTACAATTTTAATACTATCTAATTGTTCTTTAAAATTTCTCTTAAAGATTTTTAAATACTCTTCCCTTAGTTTAGCCTGTTCTTTTTTTTCACTTTCACTAAGGCCCTCTTCTTTAGCTTTCTTTGCTAGTTCATTTATTCTTGGAATTAATTTATTAAGACTCATTAAATCACCTTATTCTATAAATTCTGTAAAGGGCTCTTCTGTTATTACGTGTCCCATTAGGTCACTTGCAATTTCATCATCTATCATAAACTGAACTCCCTTAATATTTTCTAGTTCAAGCAGACTGTTTACTACTTGTCCTATAAATAGTGTTTCTTGTAAGGACCCGCCATTCATTCCATCAGCTTCAAAATTAACATAAGCTATGCCGTCCTTTATTTTAATATCCTTAAATTTGTTTTGTGCTTGGAAGGCAGTAGATAAATCCTTATCTGCAGGTTCTTCATAAAGAGCTAGTATAATAGCCTCAGCTAGTTTTCCATCCTTAACTTCCAACTCTTTTTTAACAGGAATAAATTTATCCAAGCTCTCATCTCCGGTTTCTATATATTCCTTGTTATTATAATATATAGTAGTCTCTACTTTTTTCACTTCTTCTGCATCATTTTCATTACTTACTTCTTTATCTAAGTCCTCTTCTTCATCTTTCTTTTCATCGTCTTCTTTTAACTCAATATCTTCTTTAACAGTTTCTTTTTCCTTTTCGTCTACTTCTTCAACCACTTGGCTTTCATTATTAGTATCAACATTTGCAAGTTTTTGCTCATCACACCCAGTTAATCCAAGTGTTAGGATTCCAATTACTAGTAGACTGGATAATTTTTTTAAAGATTTCATAAGAACACCTCTTTCATTAATGTATATATATATTATAATTGTTA